>DASWPR010000575.1:0-4463 GCA_036398455.1 Dokdonella sp. | reverse complement strand
GCGCGGCGACTCCGCGCTCGGCGTGCCGGGCCTGCTCGAAGTCGCGCGCGCCGGCCGCGTGCTGATCGCCAACGCGCTCGGCAGCGGCGTGATCGAATCGCCGGGCCTGCTCGGTTTCCTGCCGCGCGTGTGCGAACGCCTGCGCGGCGAAACGCTGCAGTTGCCGACGGTCGCGACCTGGTGGTGCGGCGAGGCCCCGGCCTGCGCGCAGGTGCTGGCGAATATCGATCGGCTGGTGATCAAGCCGGCGTTTCCGTCGCAGCGTTTCGATCCGGTATTCGGTCCCACCTTGAGCCGCAGCCGCCGCGCCGAACTGCGCGCGCGCATTGCGGCGCGGCCGCAGGCCTACGTGGCGCAGGAACTGATCGAGCTTTCGCACGCGCCGGTCTGGCAGCGCGGCGCCGCCACCGGCAAGCTGGTGCCGCGCGCCGTCAGCACGCGCGTGTACGCCGTCGCAACTGAGCACGGCTACGCGGTGATGCCGGGCGGACTCTCGCGCGTCGCCGCGAAGCCGGGTGCCCTGGTCGTATCGATGCAGCGCGGCGGCGGCAGCAAGGACACCTGGGTACTGGGCGATGCCGCGGTCGATGCCGGCGACGCGCAGCGGCGCCCGCTCGGCGTGCGCGACGTCGTGCGCAGGGATGCGTTCCTGCCCTCGCGCCTGGTCGAAAACCTGTTCTGGCTCGGGCGCTACTCCGAGCGCAGCGACAACATCACGCGCCTGCTGCGCGTGCTGCTGGCGCGCTACATCGACGGCGGCAGCAGCGCGCCGGCGTTGACCAGCGCACTGGAAGTGTGCCGCGTGCTCGAACTGACGCCGCCCAAGCTTGCGCTGAAGAACGCACTGCTCGCGGCCGTCACCGGCGGCACCGCCGGCGGACTGCGCGACACGCTGGAGCGCCTGTTCTGGGCGGCGACGCAGGTGCGCGGCCGGCTTTCGCAGGAGAACTGGCGCGGCATCGTTGAATTGCAGCGCGAAGCGACCGCGCTGTCGCAGCAGTCGCCCGATGTCGGCGACGCGATGGAGTTTCTCAATCGCCTGCTGATGTCGGTGTCGGCGTTGTCCGGCTTCGCGCTCGACGACATGACGCGCGACGAGGGCTGGCGCTTCCTGGTCATCGGCCGCCGCCTCGAACGACTGCAATTCCTCGCCGATGTCGTCGCGGTGGTGCTGCGCGATCTGGCCGCCCATTCGCGCGAGCGCGACGAAACGGCCACGCTCGACTGGCTGCTCGAACTGGCCGACAGCATCATCACCTACCGCATGCGCTATCTCTCCGCGCCCCAGCTGATCCCGGCACTCGACCTCGTCCTGCTCGACGCGGCGAACCCGCACGCGGTGCTGTTCCAGGCGCGCGAGCTGGTGCACGAGCTGGCCTCGATCGCGGGCGACGAAGGCGAAGTGGCCGTATTGCGGCAGGTCGAGGCGAATCTGCTCGCCTGCGACCTCGGCGCGCTGGAAGACTCGCTGCTCGGCGAAAGTGGTCGCCGCGATGCGTTGTCCGGCATCGCCGACCTGCTGGCAGCGACCGCCGCCGCCGCGCGCGAAGTGTCCGACCGGCTTGCCGCGCGCTACTTCGCGCACGTCGACGACATCAGCCAACCGACGATTTCGACATGAGGACGGAGGGCTTCATCGGCATGCGTGCGACAAGCCGGTGCGACCGTCGCCGCGCGCCTGTTTCATGGCCGGGAAAGGACGCCGGGATGGCGGCATTGCGGATTCTTTCCGACGTCGCATCCAGCAGCGGCTTGCGCCGAAGCGCGCGCGCCATGGCGAATGGGAGCTGACGTGGATAGCAGCGCCGCGCGCGTTTCCTACAGCGTCACGCACGCGACCGTCTATGCCTACGACGAGACGGTGACGCGTTCGCAGCAGCTGCTGCACCTGGCGCCGCGCGCGCATCCGCGCCAGCGCTGTCTCGATCACGCGATCGAAATCGATCCGCTGCCGGCGCGCCGCCTCGACCGCATCGACAGTTTCGGCAATCCGGTCAGCGTGCTCGAATTCGATCGTGCGCATCGCGCGCTGGCGATCACCTCGAAGATGCATGTCGAAGTCGCGCCGATGCCGGTGCTGGATCCGGCGGCGTCGCCGGCGTGGCACGACGTCGTCGATGGATTCGGCTATCGCGCCGCGCATGCGCTCGACGCCGCGACGCTGGAGGCGAGCCGCTATCGCTTCGAGTCGCCGTTCGTGCGCATCAAGACTGCATTCGCCGACTATGCGCGCGACTGCTTCGGACAGGGGCGGTCGCTGCTCGACGCCGCACAGGCGCTGATGGAAAAGATCCATCGCGAGTTCACCTTCGATGCCGACGCGACGCATATCGCCACGCCGCTGCTCGACGTGCTCGCGAACAAGCGTGGCGTCTGCCAGGACTACGCGCATCTGATGCTGGCCTGCCTGCGCTCGCTGGGATTGCCGGCGCGCTATGTCAGCGGCTATCTGCTGACGCGGCCGCCGCAGGGGCGGCCGCGCCTGGTCGGCGCCGATGCGTCGCATGCCTGGGTCTCGCTGCACGATCCCGTCCATGGCTGGGTCGATTTCGATCCGACCAACAAGGTGAGGCCCGGCACCGAGCACATCACCATTGCCTGGGGACGCGACTTCGGCGACGTCTCGCCGCAGCGCGGCGTGATTCTCGGCAGCGGCGCGCACGAGCTCGAGGTGAAGGTGACGGTGGTGCCGCTGGCGTGATGTCGGCGAGGCGGGCGATGGGAAAGAAAGTCCCTTCGCAGCAATGTCCATTTTTTCGTCGCCGGCGGCGCGATGTCATGCTCGTCAGAGCGGGCCTGCATCGGCAACTTCAACAAAATGGATTCCCGCTTTCGCGGGAATGACGTCGGCAGAGGCGTGGCGACGACGCAGCGTCGAGGCAGGGTCGCCTGGGATTGTCGTCATGTCCGTGGCATTGCCATCGTGCGCGCAACATCGGGCATTGATCTGCTGCTGCGCCAGGGAACCGCGTGTCCGTTCGGACGTCTGCACTGTCCGCGCGGACGCGCAGCGTCATCCCGGCCGGCGTCCGCACAGCGTCAGGGGGCGCTTCCACGCATCATCGGCAGCGGCCGCGGGTTGGCATGGCGAGTGCAGCAGGGGTCAGCCCACGACCACCCGCACCGAGGTAAACGATGAACCGATTCGAGAGCCGCCGCCGCCTGCTCAAGGCCTCCGCGGCGCTGACCGCCGCGTCGCTGCTGCCGCTGTCGCGCGTGTGGGCGGCTGCGGCTGTGCACGAGCCGTCCCGCCTCTATCGCAACGCCATCGTCATCGACGGCAACCTGGTGCCGCCGATCGATCCGGATGCGGCACTCGACAAGGCCACGGCGAAGGCGATCCGGGCCTCCGGCCTGACCGCCATCAAGGCGACGATCGGTGGCAGCAGCGGCGACTACGCGTCGACCACGAAGGACATCGCGGCGTTCGACAGCGCGATCGCGAAGAATCCCGCACTTCTGATGCAGATCCGCAGTGCAGCCGACATCGGGCTGGCCAAGCGCAGCGGAAAGCTCGGCATCATCTACTCGTTCGAAGGCGTCGATATGCTCGACGGCAAGCTCGAGCGCATCGCCGAATTCAGCGCCCGCGGCGTGCGCGTGATGCAGCTCAGCTACAACAAGCCGTCGCCGTTCGCCACGGGCGTGCTGTCGCCGCAGCCATCGGCCGGCCTGAGCGCGCTCGGCCGCGACGCGATCGCGCGCATGAACGCGCTCGGCGTCAGCCTCGATCTCAGCCATGCCGACGAGAAATCCACGCTCGATGCGATCGCCGTGTCGAGCAGGCCGGTGCTGGTCACGCACGCGGGCTGCAGTGCGGTGCATGCGCATCCGCGCAACAAGAGCGATGCGGTGCTGCGCTCCGTCGCCGCGAAAGAAGGCGTGGTCGGCATCTACGAACTCAGCTTTCTGGTGAACAGCCCGGCGCAGCCCAAGCTCGACGACTACCTGGCGCACATGGTGCACGCGCTCGACGTCTGCGGCGAAGATCACGTCGGCATCGGCAGCGACGCGCTGCTGATGCCGTTCGATACGTCGCGCGAAAGCATGCAGGCGTGGAACAAGGACATCGCCGATCGCAAGGCCAGCGGCGTCGGTGCGCCGGGCGAGGGACCGCCGCCGTTCGTGATCGGGCTCAATCGCCCGGACCGCTCCGCGCTGATCGCCGCGGCGCTGTCCAAGCGCGGCTATCCCGATCGCGTGCTCGAGAAAGTGCTCGGGGCGAACTTCCAGCGGGTGTTCGAGCAGACCTGGAGCGCTTCCGCCTAAGGCGCCGTCAAGGCCGGCAGTACATCCGCATACCAGGCGCAGTTGAGGTCGAGGCGTTCGTCCTGCTCGGCGTCGCGATTGTCGACGTCGAGCCGCGCCGCGTGCACGCCGAGCAGGATCCACGGCAGTTCGCCGCGACCGCTGCCGGCATCGGCGACACGCAGCACGACCGGCGCACCGCTGGTGCCGCGATG
>DASWPR010000574.1:0-2251 GCA_036398455.1 Dokdonella sp. | reverse complement strand
CCGCTCGCGCGCTTCATCGCAGGCTCAGGTCGGCCTGTTACGTTGACGGTTGCCCTTTTCCGGAGACGACGATGCGCGCTGCTGCCTATGCCCTGCTGCTGGCCCTGTTGACGACCGCGGCTGCACCGGCGCGCGCCGGCGAAGACGAGAACCATCGCGCCGAAAACGCGGTGCGCGTGCTGAAGGAAGTAATGGAAGCGCCGGACAAGGCGATTCCGAAGGATCTGCTCGAGAACGCGCACGCGATCGCGGTCGTGCCGGACGTGATCAAGGCCGGCTTCGTCATCGGCGGCCGCCACGGTTCGGGCCTGATCGCCGTGAAATCGCGCGACGGGACCTGGTCGAATCCGAGTTTCGTGAGCCTCACCGGCGGCAGCATCGGCTTCCAGGCGGGCGTGTCCTCGACCGACGTGATCCTGGTCTTCCGCACGCAGCGCGGCGTCGATTCGATCGTGCACGGCAAGTTCACGCTCGGCGCCGACGCCTCCGCAGCCGCCGGCCCGGTCGGGCGTTCCGCACAGGCGGCGACCGACGCCCAGCTGAAAGCCGAGATCTACTCGTATTCGCGCTCGCGCGGCCTGTTCGCCGGCGCGGCGCTGGATGGCTCGGCGATCACCATCGACACCGATTCCAACCAGGCCGTCTACGGCGACGGCGTGACGGCGCGCCGCATCTTCGATGGCGGCGTCAGCAATGTGCCGACCGCCGTGGTCGACTTCCGCGACCGCCTGGAGGAGTACACTAGCCGGTAAGGAACGTCTGCGAAGCTTCGGCTCCGGACAACTCCGGCCTGGGTTGCAGCCGCCATTCGATACCCCGCGTGCGCGGTGCAGTGGCGTTGCAACGGGCATACCGTTTAGAGGAATCGAATCATGGGTGGTTTGAGCATCTGGCACTGGGTCATCGTTCTGGTGATCGTCGCGTTGATCTTCGGCACCAAGCGCCTGCGCAATATCGGCGAGGATGTCGGTTCGGCGATCAAGGGTTTCCGCAAGGGCATGCAGGATGGCGATGCGCAGCCGCAGCTGAAGGCCGATCCGCCGCCGTCGACGCAGAGCACCGTGAACGAGACCAAGTCCGATCACGTCGAGTAGTTCCCGCGCGGGCGGCATCCGCCCGCTTCAGCGCACGCAACGAGTCTTCCGGAAACGCGCATGTTCGATATCGGCTTCAGCGAGATCGCCCTGATCGCGGTCGTCGCCCTGCTCGTGCTTGGGCCGGAGCGGCTGCCGAAAGTCGCGCGCACGGCCGGTGCGCTGATGCGCCGCGCGCGCAACAGCTGGCAGGACGTGCGCAGCGAGATCGAGCGCGAACTTGCCGCCGAGGATCTGAAACGCACGATCAACGACACGCGCCGCGCCGCCGATGTGCGCGCCGACGTGCAAGCGGCAGCGGCCGATATCGAAGGCAGTGTGCGTGCCACGTCCTCTGCCACTCCGCCGCCCGCCACTGCGCCGACCGATGAGCGACGGTGAGCGCCCCGGCGACGGCGAGCAGTCGCTGATCTCGCATCTGGTCGAACTGCGCGAGCGCCTGCTGAAGGCGGTCGCCGCCGTGATGCTGGTGCTGCTCGCGCTGCTGCCCTTTGCCAACAAGTTGTACGGCTGGCTGGCGCTGCCGCTGATCAAGCATCTGCCGCAGGGCGGCACGATGATCGCGACCGAAATCGCCTCGCCGTTCCTGACCCCGCTCAAGCTGGCTTTTTTCGTCGCGCTGTTCATCGCGATTCCTTTCGTGCTCTACCAGTTGTGGGCGTTCGTCGCGCCGGGCCTGTACCGCAACGAGAAGAAGCTCGCGGTGCCGATCCTGGTTTCTTCCGTGCTGCTGTTCTACATCGGTTGCGCGTTCGCCTATTTCCTCGTGCTGCCGGCGGTTTTCACCTTCATGACGGCCGTGGCGCCGGCCGGTGTCGCCGTGATGCCGGACATCGGTCACTACCTCAACTTCGTGCTGATGCTGTTCCTCGCGTTCGGGCTGTGCTTCGAGGTGCCGGTCGTGCTGGTCATCCTGGTCGCGCTCGGCATCGTCACGCCGGACCAGCTCGCCAGCAGCCGGCGCTATGCGATCGTCGGTTCGTTCGTGGTCGCCGCGGTGCTGACGCCGCCGGATGTGCTGTCGCAGACGATGCTCGCGGTACCGATGTGCATCCTCTACGAGATCGGCATCATCGGCGCGCGATCGCTGACGCGTGCCGAGCCCGTGCAGCCGTCATCGACTACGGGTGGCTGATCGCCGCCAGCGGCGGTTTCAA
>DASWPR010000573.1:0-4038 GCA_036398455.1 Dokdonella sp. | reverse complement strand
GGTCAGCGACACGATTTTCGCCAACGGCTTCGACGGGCCCTGAGTCGCTGCCGGCCGTCCCTGCGCAAGGGTGGACGGCCCGCTGATCCGGGCGCGGGAGTTCCCGCGGCCGCGCGTGGAAGGCGAATGATCCCTACGCTGCGATTCCGCGTGACCGCCACCGCGGTGGCACGCTACCCTCGCCGTGATGACCCAGCCTGTCTATCGCTTCGGATCCCACCGCATCGATCCGTCCGCGCGCGAACTGCAGCACGCGGGTGAACTCGTCGTACTGTCGCCGAAGGTGTTCGACTGCCTCGCCTATCTGATCGCGCACCGCGATCGAGCGATCGGTCGCGACGAGCTGATCGCAGCGGTGTGGGGCAAGGTCGACGTCAGCGATACGCTGCTCGGCCAGACCGTGCTGAAGGCGCGCCGCGCGGTCGGCGACACCGGCAACGAGCAGAACGCGATCCGCACCATTCCGCGCTTCGGCTATCGCTGGGTCGGCGAATTGACGGTGGACGACGAGGCGGAGCGGCGCATCGCCGACGGGCAGAAGGCCCCTGCATCGGAAAACGAGAGCCCCCTGCCCGCCAGCGAGGTGTCTGCGCCCGCGCCCGCCGCCATCCCGGAGCCACAGCCGCCGCTACCTGCGCGCGTACTCCCGACGCGACGCCGCACGCTGCTCGGTGCCGGCGCGATCGCCGCCTGTGCGCTGCTGGCTGTCCTGTTCTGGCTGTACCGGCCGCACACGGAACGCGTTGCCAGGCCCGCAGCGGACTCCATGCCTGCGGCAACGACGATGACCAGCGACGCGATTGCGGTGCTGCCGGTCGTCGTCGACGGCAGCGAAGAGTGGACCTGGCTGCGGCTCGGCTTGATGGACCTGATCGGCACGCAGCTGCGACGCGGCGGCCAGGCCGTGGTTCCGAGCGACAACGTGGTCGCGTTGACGCGCGCCGACGCAGCCACGCCGGGCAGCGATCCGATGTTGATCTGCGAACGCACCGGCGCACGCTACGCGCTCATGCCGCGTGTCTCGCGCACCGGCCAGCAATGGCAGGTTCACCTCGAGCTGCGCGGTGTCGACGGCAGCCACCACGACGTGCAGACGCAAGGCGGCGATCCAATCGAGACCGCGCGTTCGGCCAGCGACCGCCTGCTCACCCTGCTCGGCAAGCCGCCGCCGGTGGAAGGCCGCGGCAGCGGCGAATTGCCGCTGACCGAATTGCTGCAGCGTACCGAGGCCGCCCTGCTCGGCGACGATTTCGCCACCGCGCGCCGGCTGATCGAATCGGCACCGGCGGCGCAACGCGATACGCCGGTCGTGCGCCTGCGCCTGGCACAGATCGATTTCCGCACCGGCAACATGGAAGCATCTCGCGCACGCCTGGAAACCTTGCGCGAAGAAGTCTCCGCCGAGACCGATCCGGTGCTGCGCGCGCGCGTGCTGCAGACGCTCGGCGCCATCGCCATCCGCGACGCGCGCAACAGCGACGCCGTCCCCGCATTCGAAGAAGCGATCGCGCTGACCGAAACCCGCCGCGAACCGAACGTGCTCGGCAAGAGCTACACCGGCCTCGCGATCGCGATGATGGACATGCAGCGCTTCGACGAAGCCGCCAACGCGCTCGCACGCGCGCGCGTCGCGCTGTCGCTGGCCGGCGACGCGCTGTCGCTGGCCGGCGTGGACGACAACGAGGGCCTGCTCGACAACGCGCGCGGACGTCCGGCCGAAGCCTTGCCTGCACTGCAGCGCGCGGCGGACACGATGCGGCGCTTCGGCCTCGTCAACGACCTCGGCCTGGTCGTCGCGGCGCAGATCGATACGCATCTCGCCCTGCTCGATTCGACCGCCGCCCTGGCGGTCAGCGAATCGTTCCTGGCGCAGCGCTCGCTGCTGACCAATCCGCGCGGGCGCAACAGTTTCGATATGCGTCGCGCGAGGGCGCTGGCAGCGACCGGCCGGCTCGCCAGCGCACGTGCGCTGCTCTACGAACTCGAACATGCGCCGGCCGCCGATACGCAGGCAGGCCTGCTCGGCGTGGTGGCTTCGCAACTGGCGACGCTCGATCTGGAAAGCGGCAATATCGACGCGGCGGCGGATTCCGCGCGGACGGCGCTGGCGGGCTTGCCGCAGGCCGAACAGGCGAGCGAGCGCGCGAAAGCATGGCTGACCCTGAGCCGCGCCCTGCGGGCGAAGGGAAAGGACGCCGACGCGCGCGAACAGGTCACCCAGTTTGCGCAATGGGCGCGCTCGTATCCCTACGCGGTGCAGGTCGGCGTGCTCGCCGCGCTGGCCGAAGCCGAACAGACCTGGGCGGAACACCACGCCGAAGAAGCCTGGCGCGTTTACGCCGCGGCGCTCGCCCAGGCGGAGCGCCGCGGCGTCCCCGAAGATATCGTGACGGTCACCGCGTCTTACGGAAACGCGCTGATCACGGACAAGGAACTCGATCGCGCCAGCGCCGTGATCGGCCGGGTCGCACGCTGGTCCGAGCAGAATTTCGATTGCGCGCTGCTGCAGGCCCGCCTGTACCGCGCCCTGGGTGAATCCGAGGCCTGGCAGGCCGCGCTGACGCGCGCGCGCGCGCTGGCCAGGGAGCGATCCCTTCCGGCCACCGTCACGGCGGCGCTCGAGCGGACGATCCGCGGCACCGGTTGAACCGCGGATTCGACCCGGCAGGTCCAATCGCGCCGGCACCGCCATCGACCGCCGACCGCGTCACGCGATTGATGCTGCGCGAATGCGTTGCGAATGGATTGCGAATTGTGGCGCGCGCGATGCCCCTCGATACTCGCCCTCGGTCCGCCTGTGCCGATACGACGCCTGTTCGTAGTGCACGGCGGGCTTTCCGCCGCGCCGGGGCTCGCCTCTACCGGTCGTCGTCGCGGTTCGTCGTTCGATGCCTGTCCTGGGGACTCACATGCGTGCTTCGCTGTTTTCTGCAATCACCCTCACTTTGTTTGCCGGCTCCGCCACGGCCGCCGGCACGTTCACCGACGTCGGGCTCGGCGGCGCCCAGCTCACTGCCCTGTCGCACAACGGCCGCGTTGCAGCAGGCGCCGCCGGCGGCGTCGCCTGGCGCTGGAACAAGGATCGCGGCGCGCTCCTGCTGGACGGATTTGCCGGTGCCAACGGCATGAGTTCCTGGGGACAGCCGGTCGCCGGCTCGACGACCGATGGCGACGGCAACACGGTCGCCGCGCTCGCCTACAGCAACTTCGACGTCGCCGGCGGCGCGGTCGTGGTTGGCGGCTATGCCGGCGCGGTGCCGCAGGATGCGTTCCTCAGCAGCGCCTATGGCGCGTCCGACAACGGCGTGGTGGTCGGCCTGGCGCTGGACGAAAACAGCCAGTCCTTCGCATTCCGCTGGACCGCTGCCGAAGGCATGACCCGGCTCGATGCGAATCGCCCGGCCAATGCCGCGCGTGCGAATGCGATCAGCGGCGACGGCAGCACGATCGTCGGCTGGAACGACGAGGACAACGGCTTTCGCACCGGTGTGCTCTGGCAGAACGGCGTGCCGCTGGATCTGGCCGACGCCGCCGGCAATCCGGTCGGCGAGGCGCTCGCGGTCAACCACGACGGCAGCGTCGTCGTCGGCTACGGCTACGACAACCCCGACACCGGCGGCAGTGAAGCCTGGCGCTGGACCGCCGCAACCGGCGTGCAGGGCATCGGCTGCATCGACAATTCCGGCTGCGGACCGGCCTACGGTTTCGCGCTCAGCGACGACGGCAACGTGATCGTCGGCGCCAGCGGATTCGGCTTCGACCGCCTGGCGACGATCTGGACGCCCGCGGGCGGCATGCAGCTGTTGTCCGACTATGCGACCGCGCAGGGCCTGACGATTCCGGACGGCTGGACGCTGAGCAGCGCCGCTGGCGTATCCGCCGACGGCAAGACGATCGGCGGCTGGGGGCTCGGCCCGGCCAGCGTCGGTTCGTGGGTCATCGATCTGCACGATGCGCCACCGACCGAGGCCGTGCTCGAAGCGCACGGCACGATCAACTGGAACGATCTGCCGTCCGGGCCTTTCGCCGGCGTGCCGG
>DASWPR010000572.1:0-7878 GCA_036398455.1 Dokdonella sp. | reverse complement strand
TGTTCCGCGTCGACGACGCGACCGGCGTCGCCGCGCGCGTCCCGGTGCGGCTCGGCAAGAGCTCGGTCAACCTGATCGAGATTCGCCAGGGCCTTTCCGTCGGCGACCGCGTGGTGCTGTCGGACACCAGTGCCTACGATCAGCACGATCGCATCCGCTTGAAATAGTTTGGAACGAGAACGCTGAAGACTGAAACACGAAGGACACGAAGAACACGAAAGGGGAAAAAGAGATAAATGAACAAGTCTTCTTCGCGCCTTTTGTGTTCCTCGTGCTGCAAGCTCCGAGTCCCCCAGGAAAGTCACATCCCATGAGCAATGACAGCCTGATCCATCTCGACGCCATCAAGAAGGTGTTCCTGACCGACGAGGTCGAGACGCACGCGTTGGCGAACGTGCATTTCGACATCGCACAGGGCGAATACGTGTCGATCACCGGGCCGTCCGGCTGCGGCAAGTCGACCCTGCTGGCGATCCTCGGCCTGCTCGACACGCCGAGCGAAGGGGCCTATCGGCTCAACGGGCGCGAAGTCGCCGACATCGGTGCGAGCGAACGCGCGCAGATCCGCAACCAGGAAATCGGCTTCGTCTTCCAGGCGTTCAACCTGATCGGCGACCTCTCGGTGTTCGAGAACGTGGAACTGCCGCTGACCTATCGCGACGGCGTTTCCAAGGCCGAACGCCGCGAGCGCGCCGTCGCCGCCCTCGAACGCGTCGGCATGGCGCACCGCGTGAAGCACTATCCGGCGCAGTTGTCCGGCGGCCAGCAGCAGCGCGTCGCGGTCGCGCGTGCACTGGTCGGCCAGCCTTCGATCCTGCTCGCCGACGAACCGACCGGCAACCTCGATTCGAAGAACGGCGAGGCGGTGATGGCGCTGCTCGACGAACTGCACAAGGCCGGCTCGACCATCTGCATGGTCACGCACGATCCGCGCTACGCCGACTTCGCCGACCGCAAGATCTTCATGTTCGACGGCCGCATCGTCGACGAGGAGACGATGCATCGGCTGCGCCACGAAGAAGACCAGCGCCTGATCCGCCCGCGCGAGCGCGTGTCGCCATGAAACGATGGCTCGACGATCTGCGTGTCGCGCTGCGCTCCCTGCTCGCACGCCCTCTGTTCTTTCTCACCGCGGTCGCGACGCTGGCGCTCGGCCTGTGCGCGCTGGCGGCGATCTTCACGGTCTACGACGCGGTGTTGCTGAAGCCGCTGCCGTATGCGCAGGCCGATCGCATCGTCCGTGTCACGCGCGAACAGCCGCCGATTTCCGAGGGACCGGTCGCACGGCCGGTATTGCAGGAATGGCGCGAGCGCAGCGCCGACGTGTTCGATGCGTTCGGCGGCTACAACGCCACGACGATGAACCTGACCGGAGCCGGCGATGCGGAACGACTGACGGCAAGCGCGGTGACGCCCGGCTTCTGGCAGGTATTCGGCCATCCGATCGCGCTCGGGCGCGCGTTCGGCGACGAGGAGGAAAATCACGACGAGCGGGTGGTGGTCCTGTCGAACGCGTTGTGGCGCAATCGCTTCGGCGCGGCAGCGGACATCGTCGGACGCGCCGTCGTGCTCAATGGCGAAAGCTACCGCGTCGTCGGCGTGACTGCGGCGGACTTCGCCTACCCGATGCTCACGCAAATCTGGCTGCCGACCTGGCTGCCGAGCAGCAATTCCGGACGCGGCACCAACTACCTCGATGTCGTCGCGCGTCTGCGCGACGGCGCTTCCATCGCTGCCGCCAGGCAGACGCTGGCGACTGTCACGAGCTGGGAAGCAAAGACCTGGCCGGACAATCATGCCGGCCTCGAGGCCGAGGTGGAGCCATTGCAGCAAAGCCTCACCGGACGTTTCGACCAGCCGCTGACGATGCTGCTGCTCGCGTCCGCTCTGGTGCTGTTGATCGCCTGTGCGAACCTCGCTGGATTGATGCTTGCACGGGGCCAGACACGCGAACGCGAATTCGCCGTGCGCCGTGCGCTCGGCGCAGACCGTGCCAGCCTCGTGCGCAGCGTGCTGGCCGAGGCCATCGCCATCGCCGTGGCCGGCGCGCTGATCGGCATACTCGCCGCGCAGCCGACCGTGCGCGCACTGATGACCCTCGCACCCGGCCTGCTGCCCTCGGCGGCGTCTCCCACCGTCGATATCCGCGTCATCGCGATCGTCGTCCTCGCCGCGCTCGCTGCTTTGGTGATCGCCGGTCTCGCTCCCGCCTGGCGGGCGACACGTGCCGATCCGGCCGATACGCTGCGCGGCGGCGGCCGCGACGCCGGCGGGTCGCGAGCGCAGGGTCGCCTGCGCGGCATGCTCGTCTCGGCCGAGATTGCGCTCGCCTTCATGCTGCTCGGCGGCAGCGCGCTGCTGATCCAGAGCCTGCGTCATCTCGGCGACGTCGATACCGGCGTGCGCAGTGAAAACGTACTCACCGCAAGTGTCGCGATTCCGGTCCCTTCCTCATTGCCGGGCGAGGACATGCTGACGCTGCTGGAACGGATCAAGGCCACCAATGGGCCGCGTATCGATGCGCTGCTCGCGCGTGTCGCTGCGCTCCCCGGCGTCGCCCACGTCGGCCTCGTCGATTCCCTGCCGATCAGCGGCGGCGGCGGCTCCAACGGATCGTTCCGACTGGCCGGACAGGCGATTCCGGACGACCAGGCGCTGGTCGAATTCCGCTTCGTCAGCCCGGACTATTTCCAGGCACTCGGCATCGCGCTGCTGCACGGCCGCGTGTTCGACGCCCACGACGGCAGCGAGGCGGGCCTCGGCACGCGCGTTCTGGTCAACCAGGCATTCGTCGATCACTTCCTTGCCGGCAAGGACGCGATCGGGCAGCAGTTCTCGCAAGTGCTCGACGACACCCCCAAGACCATCGTCGGCGTGGTCGGCAACGCGCGCCAGTTCGGTCTCGAACGCGTCGCGCAACCGGAAGTCTACTTTCCCGTGCGCGCCTATCCGAACGGCGACCTCAGCATCGCGGTCCGCGTCGATGGTGACGCGCTCGCCTTCGCCGAGCCGTTGCGCCACGCCTTGAAGGAACTCGCGCCCGACGTTCCGGTATTCAGCGTGCGCACGATGGACGAGGCCACGCGCACCACGATGGCAATGCGCCGCTTCAACCTGACCCTGATGAGCGTGTTCGCCGGCATCGCGCTCGCGCTCGCCGCGATCGGCCTGTACGGCGTGATCGCCTGCTCGGTCGGCCAGCGCCGCCGCGAAATCGGACTGCGCCAGGCGATCGGTGCCAGCGCATTCGACATCCACCGACTCGTGCTCGGCTCAGGATTGCGCATGGTCGCACCCGGCATGGGCATTGGCGTCGTCGGCGCATTCGCGCTCGGGCGTCTGATCGCGGCGCAGCTGTATGGCGTGGGCGCGGCCGATCCCTTCGTGCTCGGCGCCGTCGTGCTCGCGCTCACGCTGGTCGCATTCTGCGCCTGCGCGATCCCGACCCTGCGCGCCGCACGCGTCGCGCCGATGGAGGCGCTGCGCAATGAATGAACTCGCCTATCTCAGCCAGGACCGCCCATGCAGACTCTGCTGATCGAATCGAAGCACGCCCTGCGCAGCATCGCGGCGCAGCCGTGGTTCTCCGCCCTGGTCGTCGGCGTACTCGGCGTCGGCCTCGCCTGCGTGCTGTACACCCTGGTGATGATCGATGGCGTGTACTGGCGGCCGCTGCCGTTTGCCGATGCCGGGCAGTTGTACCAGGTCGGCGTCGCGGTACCCGACCAGGCACGCGATGCGCTCGATGGTTTCAGCGACGCCGACCTGATCGAACTGCAGCGGCGCCTCGACGGCAAGGCGGACCTTGCCGGCTTCTACACCGGCACGATCAATCTCAGCGATCTCGATCGGCCGGAACGCTATGACGGCGCCTTCGTCAGCGCGAACCTGCTGCGCGTGCTCGGCGCCACGCCGCTGCTCGGGCGCGCGTTCGTCGCCGGCGATGATCGCCCGGGCGCGGCCGCCACCGTGCTGCTCTCGTATTCGGTGTGGAAGAACCGCTATGCCGGTGCGGCCGATATCGTCGGCCGGCAGGTGCGCGTGAATGCGCAGCCGGCGACCGTCATCGGCGTGATGCCGCAGAATTTCAGCTTTCCCGTGCGCGAGGCGATCTGGGTGCCGGCGGCTTTGCGCAAGGGCATGCCGCGCGGCGGGCAGAACGACTACGACGCGGTCGCACGCCTGCCGGCGGGCGTCGAACCTGCGGCGATCCAGCCCTTGCTGGATGGCTGGCTCGCCGACGCCGCACACAAGGAGCCCGAGGCTTTCCGCAACGCACGCATCGCCTCGCGTCCGTTGTCGACCTATTTCACCGATGCTCCGACGCGCGCGATCTTCGGCAGCATGTTCATCGCCGTGCTGATGCTCCTGCTGCTCGCCTGCGCCAACGTCGCCAACCTGCTGCTGACGCGCACGCTGGCGCGGCGGCAGGAACTCGCCGTACGCGTCGCACTCGGCGCGAACCGCACGCGGCTTGCCATACATCTGCTGGCGCAAAGCCTGCTGCTGTCGCTGTTCGCCTGCCTGCTGGCGTGGCCGCTGGTGCAGTTTGGCGTCGCCGCGACCCTGGCAAGCTTCGAAGGCACCGGCGAAGGCCCGCCGCAATGGATGCGCTTCGACCTCGACTGGCACTTCGCGCTCGCGGCGGCAGGCGCCGCCTGCCTCACCGCACTGGCCGTCGGCGTGCTGCCGGCGCTGCGTGCCGGCGGCGCGGCCGATGTCGGCGCTCTGCGCGACACCACGCGCAGTGTCGGCGGCCGCGCGTTCGCGCGCCTCAGCCGTGCACTGGTCGTCGGCGAGATCGCGTTGTCGTGCGCCTTGCTGATCAGCGCCGGCATGCTCGTGCGCGGCATCGCGGCGCTCGATCACAGCGACCTTGGCGTCAACGACGAAAAAGCCCTGCTCACCGCGCGCGTCGCCCTGTTCGAGAGCAACTATCCGAACGGCGCCGAACAGGCACGCTTCTTCGACCGCCTGACTGCGCGCCTGCGCGACGAAGCGGGCGTCGTCGATGCCGCCGCCGGCTCGGCCCTGCCGGGCTACTACAGCCTGACGCGCGAGGTGCTGGCGGAAGGCGAAACCGCCGGCGATGCGGCGCTGCCGCGCGTGCAGTTCGGCGCCGTCGACGCGCACTGGCTCGACACGTTCGGCGTGCGCCTGCTCGAAGGCCGCGGCTTCGACGCGCGCGACCGCGCCGACGCGCCGGCGGTCGCCATCGTCGATGCGAAGTTCGCCGAACGTTTCGGCCAGGGCCGCTCCGTGCTCGGCCGCCGCTTCCGGCTCGATCCACGCGACGCCGCATCGCCCACCTTCAGTGTCATCGGCGTCACCCCGACGATCCTGCTCGACGCACCGAACGACGTGCGGCGGCCGGCGGTGCTGGTGCCGCTGCTGCAACAGCCCGGCCGCTTCGCCTACCTGGCGGTGCGCACGCGCGCGGCGCCTGCCGCGTTCGCGACGCGCCTCGCCGACGACGTGCGCGCGGTCGATGCCGACACGCCGGCGTACTGGGTGCGCACGTACGAAGATATCCTGCGCGTCGCCTCGTTCGGCCACCGCGTCGTCGCACGCCTGTTCCTGATCTTCGGCGCGATCGGCCTGCTGCTGGCAGCGGCCGGCCTCTACGGCGTCGTCGCCTACGCGGTCGGCCAGCAGACGCGCGAAATCGGCGTGCGCCGCGCGCTCGGCGCTTCGGCGCGCGCGATCCTGGTGCGCGTGCTCGCGCGCAGCGGCGTGCAGGTCGTGCTCGGCCTCGGCATCGGCCTGGCCCTCGGCCTGCCGTTGGCGCTGCAGCTGGCGCCGGCACTCGGACGCTTCAACGCGCTCGATCCGCTCGTCCTCTGCGGCGTTCCGCTGGTGCTGCTGCTGGCCGCGTTCGTCGCGATGCTGGTGCCGGCGCGGCGCGCGCTCGGCGTCGATCCGCTGGTGGCGCTGCGCCATGACTGACGCCAGCTCATCTTTCCTGTACCGGTCGGATTCCTCCCGGAGAATTCAGCGATGACACTGCTGCAGGATCTACGTTTCGCCGTGCGCAGCCTTCGCTCGCACGCCGGCACCGCCGCCTTCGCGACGCTGACGCTCGCTTGCGGCCTGGCCGCGGCGATCGCGATCTACTGCGTGATCGACGCGGTGATGCTGCGCGCATTGCCCTACGCGCAGGCCGAGCGCATCGTGCAAGTGCGCGAGGCCAACGACAAAGGCCACTCGATGGCGCTGGCGCTGCCCAACTACCGCGACCTGGTCGCGGCGATGGACCGCTTCGACGCCCACGCGTTCTACAACGACGGCGCCGGCATCGTCGCCAGCCAGGCGCAGGCCATCCGCGCCGGCATCGCGTACGCCGGCGGCGATTTCTTCCGCGTGTTCGGCATTGCACCCGCGCAGGGACGCCACTTCGGCGACGACGAGCACGATCGCGTCGCCGTGATCGGGCACTCGCTCTGGCAGGGACTGTTGCACGGGCGACCCGACGTGCTCGGCAGTCCGCTCGATGTCGACGGCCAGCGCTACACGATCGTCGGCGTGATGCCGGCGGGGTTCGCCTTTCCGGACGATGCCGCCGTGTGGGTTCCGGCCGAGGTGGACGAAGCGGTGACCAGCCGTACCGCGCACAACTGGGCGGCGCTCGCACGCCTGCGCGAACGCGACGACCTGGGCCAGGCGCGCCTGGCCGCCGCAGCGCTCGGCCAGCGCCTGAAGCAGCAGTACGGCAGCGATATCGATGCCAGCACGTTCTCGCTGACGCCGCTTGCCGAAGCGATGGCCGCACCGGTGCGCAGCGCCCTGCTGCTGCTCGCCGCAGGCACCGCGTTCCTGCTGCTGATCGCGGTCACCAATGCAACCAATCTGATGCTTGCGCTGAACGGCTCGCGCGCACGCGAGCTCGCCGTGCGCGCCGCACTCGGTGCGAGCGGCCTGCGGCTGGCGCGGCAGATCCTGCTGGAGTGCCTGCTGATTGCCGCGCTGGCGTCGTCGATCGGGTTCGTACTCGCCGCGGCGGCGATACGCCTGCTGCTTCGATTCGGCGCGCAGCTGCCGCGCGCCGAAGAAATCCACATCGGTGCGAACGATGCCGCCCTGAGCCTGCTCGCCGCCGTCGTGATCGCACTGCTGATGAGCGGCGCCGTGGTCTGGAACAGTCATCGCCGCAGCGCACTCGCGGAACTGCGCGAAAGCGGCCGCGGGCAATCGCCGGGGCGCAGCCAGCTGCGCGCACGCAGCGTGCTGCTGGTCGCGCAGACGGCGTTGACGACCCTGCTGCTGGTCGGCGCGGCCTTGCTCGGGCGCAGTTTTCTCGCCTTGCTGGCGATCGACCCGGGCTTCGCCGCCGACCACGCGGTCGACGTGCAATTGTCGCAACCCGCGCAGCGCGACCCGGCGCTCGCGGCCCGTACCGCGCAGCGCTACCGTGAATTGATGACGGCCTTCGCCGAACTGCCGGGCGTGACCGTCGTCGGCGGCGTCAACGGCTTGCCGCTGACCGAGGACGGCGCCGACGGCGCCTTCTGGGATGCCAGCGTCAACGATTTTTCCAGGCCGCCACCGCCCTCGCTCGGCTACGCCGAATTCCGCGTCGCCAGCGCGGACTACTTCAAGGCCGCCGGAATTCCGCTGCGCAGCGGCCGCGGCTTCGACCGCCGCGACCATGCCGATGGCGAGCCCGTCGCCCTGGTCAGCGAAGCGGCCGCACGCGCCACCTGGGGCACGCGCGATCCGATCGGCCAGCGCATCCAGGTCGGCAACATGGACGGCGACCTGCGCCCCGTCACCGTGATCGGCGTGGTCGGCGACGTGCACGAACGCAGTCTCGAACGTGCACCCATGGGCAGCGTCTATGTAAACCTCGATCAGCGCCCGGCGGCGGCCGCGCAATTCGAC
>DASWPR010000571.1:0-13431 GCA_036398455.1 Dokdonella sp. | reverse complement strand
CAAGCGGCGACCCTCGATCGTGCGCGCATGTCACTTTCCGCGCATTCCTGCGTCTGTAGGGCGCCAGCCCACCTCGGGCGACGGGACTGACGGTGGCCGACATGCCGGACACCGACCGGGGCAATGCGGCGAGCGCGGATGCAGGCTTCGACTATCCGATCGACTGGACGACCGACCGCTCGAGCCATGTGCTCGATCTTCGGCAACCTCTACGCTGATTGAAGCGGCGAGCGTCTGCGCGGAGCGTCGCTGCGCGCGCGGCGTCGCGCCGACGCCAGCATCAGGACGCGGGTGCGGGTGTCGCGTGCGCCAGCGCTTCGAGCCGGCGCATGATCGTCTGCACCATGTCGCGTTGCAGTTCCTTGGTCAGCAGGTCGGTTTCGGCGGATACGCCGAGCGCCTGGCTCGCATCGAAGGTGAATTCGCGCGACAGCTCGATCGTCTGCTTCGGCAGCAGCGCAGTGCCGGCCGTGTTCTCCACGTCGAATTCGACGTGGTAGCGCAGCGCATATTCGCTCGCGCGCGCAGTGCCGCTGACCGACAGCACGTCGGTGGTGAACGCATTCGTGCCGATCTTCATGACGGCCGCGTCCGTGTCGGCCTTGTCCAGCACCTGGCTGCCGGAGCGCACCAGCGCCTTGGTCAGATCCTTGGCCAGCAGCGAGGACGGATCGGCGCCCACGATGTAGATGCGCTTCATGCTCGGCGGCAGTTCAGCCTCCTTGCGCAGGTGAAATCCACACGCGCTCAGGCTGAGGACGAGGACGGCGACGGCAACGATCGGGAGGCGACGCAAGCTCATGTACGGGTTCCAGGAAGAATCGGAGCGCTGGCAATCAGCAGATCATACGGTGCCGACCAGCCCGGCAGCGAGCTTATCCGCGCCAGCCATGCGCCGATCGCCGGCCACGGCGCCAGGTCGACGCCGGCCTGGTCGGTCCAGTAGAGATAGCCGCAGCAGGAAATATCGGCGATCGTCGGCGCTTCGCCGAGCAGGAACGCCTGCCCGCGCAGCGCGAGGTCGAGGCGGTCGAAATCCGCCTGCATGCGCGCGATCCAATAGTCCTCCAGCACGGCGCCGGCGGGCGTGAAGCAGCGCGAATAGCGCAGATGCGGGAAACTCATCGCAAGCCGGTTCGCCTCCCACGACAGCCACTCGCGCACGCGCGTGCGCGCGGCCGGCGTGCTGCCGTCGAGCTTGCCGTAGCGGCGCGCCAGATGATCGAGGATGGCGTTCGACTGACACACGCCGAGGCCGTCCTCGTCGATCAGCGTCGGCACCTCGCCGAACAGCGAGGCGCGCCGGAAATCCTCGCTGCGCCGTTCGCGCGCAAGATTGAGATCGACCGTGCGCTGCTCGTACGGCAACCCCATCAAGGTCAACGCCAGGGCCACCTTGTAGCTGTGGCCGGATTCGCGGTTCGTGTAGAGGATGGGAGTGGTCACGTCGTCAGTTTCCCGATTGGCTGGCTGCCCGCGTCGACGACACGCGTTGCCTGCCTGCCCGTCGTTGTCGCGCCCGGGGTGACGTGCCGCTTGCGCGCAGCCGGCATCGCCTTTCTGGCCGCTGCCATTCCAGCGGCCGGCAACCGCCCTTCCACCTTTCGCACTGTCACTCCTGCGGCAGCGGCAACCCGATGGCGGGTCGGCCCACGACGACCGAGCCGAACCCCGATGGATTCCGCTTTCGCGGCAATGACGACCCGTCCGGCGGCGCTGCCTGCTTGCGGCAACGTCACACCACGATGTTCACGATCTTGCCCGGCACCACGATGACCTTCTTCGGCTGCGCGCCGGCCAGGAAATCGGCCACCTTCGGCTCGCTCAATGCGGCGCGTTCGATCTCGTCCCTGCCGGCCGACACGGCCATCTCGATCGTGCCGCGCAGCTTGCCGTTGACCTGCACGGCCAGCGTGACCACGTCCCTGACCAGCGCATGCGCATCGGTCTTCGGCCACGGCTGATCCTCGATCAAGGTCTCGCCATGACCGAGCACCTGCCACAGCGCATGTGCGATATGCGGCGTGACCGGATTGAGCAGCAGCACCATCGCTTCAAGCGCCTCATGGCGCACCGCGCGGCCCTGGTCGCTCTGGTCGTCGAACTTGCCGAGCGCGTTCAGCAGCTCCATCAGTGCGGCGATCGCCGTATTGAATGCGTAGCGGCGGCCGATATCGTCGGAGACTTTCTGGATCGTCTCGTGCACCTGGCGGCGCAGCGTCTTCTGCGCTGCGTCGAGCTTGCCGGCGTCGACCACGGCATGATCCGGATTGGCCGCATGCGTCGTCACCTCGCGCCAGAAACGGCGCAGGAAACGCGCCATCCCCTCGACACCCGCCTCGTTCCATTCCAGCGACTGATCGGGCGGCGCGGCGAACATCGAGAACAGGCGCACCGTATCGGCACCGAACTTGTCCACCATCGCGCGCGGATCGACGCCGTTGTTCTTCGACTTCGACATCTTCTCGGTGCCGCCGATCGACACCGGCTTGCCGTCCGCCTTCAGCAGCGCGCCCACCACGCGCGCCTTTTCGTCGCGCTGGATTTCGACGTCGGCCGGATTGATCCACGTCTTCGAGCCGTCGCCCTCGTCGCGATAAAAGGTTTCCGCGATGACCATGCCCTGGCACAGCAGGTTCGTCGCCGGCTCGTCGCACTGCACCAGGCCTTCGTCGCGCAGCAGCTTGTGATAGAAGCGGAAGTAGAGCAGGTGCAGGATCGCGTGCTCGATGCCGCCGATGTACTGGTCGACCGGCAGCCAGTAGTTCGCGCGGCCGTCGACCATCGCCGCAGCGCCCGGGCTGGTATAGCGCGCGTAGTACCAGCTCGATTCCATGAAGGTGTCGAACGTGTCGGTCTCGCGCTCGGCCGCGCCGCCGCAGTCCGGGCAGGTGGTCTTGCGCCACTGCGGATCCGCCTTGATCGGCGACTTCACGCCGGTGAACGCGACATCTTCCGGCAGCAGCACCGGCAACTGGTCTTCCGGCACCGGCACGGCGCCGCACTTGGCGCAGTACACGATGGGAATCGGGCAGCCCCAGTAGCGCTGGCGCGAGACGCCCCAGTCGCGCAGGCGCCAGTTGACGCGGCGCGCACCGCTGCCGTCCCGCTCGAAGCGCGCGGCCAGCGCATCGAACGCGCCGCGATAGTCGAGGCCGTCGTATTCGCCGGAATTCACCAGCGTGCCGTCGTCGGTGTAGGCGCCTTCCTCGATGATGCGGCGCTCGAAATCCTCGTACACGCTGACCGCACCCGGCGCCTCGTAGACGTCGATGGCACGGCTTTCCCCGAGCGCGGCCGACATCGCGTCGGGGTTGCGTGCGGCGTCGCGGCCGAGCTCGCGGATCGCATCGCGCACGGCGTCGCTGACGATGACCATCTTGATGTAGAGGTCGTACTTGGTCGCGAATTCCCAGTCGCGCTGGTCGTGGCCGGGTACCGCCATCACCGCGCCGGTGCCGTACTCCATCAGCACGAAGTTGGCGATCCAGATCGGCACGCGCTCGCCGCTGACCGGGTGGATCGCGCTGAGTCCGGTGTCGATGCCTTTCTTTTCCTGCGTTTCGATATCCGCTTCGGCGGTGCCGCCGTGGCGGCATTCCTCGATGAACGCGGCCACCAGCGGCTTCGCATCGGCCGCCTTCAGCGCCAGCGGATGCTCGGCCGCGATCGCCAGATAGGTCACGCCCATCAGCGTGTCCGGACGCGTCGTGAACACGCTCAAGGGTTCGTCTTCGCCTTCGACCGCGAACTGGATTTCGAGGCCTTCCGAGCGCCCGATCCAGTTGCGCTGCATCGTCTTGACCGCATCGGGCCAGCCCGGCATCGCGTCCAGCCCGCGCAGCAGCTCCTCGGCGTACGCGGTGATCTTGAGGAACCACTGCGGAATCTCGCGCTTCTCCACCACCGCGCCGGTGCGCCAGCCGCGGCCATCGATGACCTGCTCGTTGGCGAGCACCGTCTGGTCGACCGGGTCCCAGTTCACGACCGACTGCTTGCGATAGGCCAGGCCCTTCTTGAACAGGCGCACGAACATGCGCTGCTCGTGCACGTAGTAGTCCGGCTTGCAGGTGGCGAATTCGCGCGACCAGTCGATCGCGTAGCCGAGCGTCGCCAGCTGGGCGCGCATGTGCTCGATGTTCGCGTAGGTCCACTTCGCCGGCGCCGTATTGTTCTTGATCGCCGCGTTCTCGGCCGGCAGGCCGAACGCGTCCCAGGCCATCGGCTGCAGCACGTTGCGACCCTGCATGCGCTGGTAGCGGCTGATCACATCGCCGATGGTGAAGTTGCGCACGTGCCCCATGTGCAGCGCGCCACTCGGATACGGCAGCATCGACAGGCAGAAGAATTTCGGCTTGGTCGAATGCTCGTCGACGACGAACGCTCGCGTGGTATTCCAGAAGGCTTGCGCGGCGGTTTCGACCGCCTGCGGATCGTAGGTCTCTTGCATGGGCATGGCGGCACGGCGCACTGCGCGCGCCGGGCGAAGGTTCCAATGAGGGACTCGGGAGCCTAACCCAGCGCCGGGCGGGAGGAAAGGCGCGGAAGCGGCTGCCCTGCCCCCGCGCCAGACGGTTGCCGCCGCCACCGTGCAAGCGGTGGCAGCTTTGCGCGTGGATTCTCGTACGTGTTCTATTGGGGGAGCGTTCCCTCGTAATGCACCGAGGAGACTTATGAAGCGTTGGACATTGTCTGTCGCGCTGGCCGCGACGTTCGGGATCGGCGTGCCGATCGTGCACGCGGACAGTTTCACCTATCACGGGTCATTGCAGGATGCGGGCAAGGCCGCCAATGGCAGCTACGACATGCAGCTCACGCTGTATTCCCAGCGTGAAGGCGGTGCGGCCCTGGCCGGACCGATCACCCTTTACGCCGTTCCGGTGACGAAGGGCAACTTCGTCACCAACGTCGACTTCGGCTCGACGACGGCGCTCGCCAGTCAGGGCTGGGTCGACGTCAAGGTCAAGCCGGCCGGCGAAACCGACTTCACCCCGCTCGACGTGCGCGCCCCGGTCGCGCCGGACGGCGGCACGTGCCCCGGCTCCTGGGCGCTGGACGGCAACGCCGCCAATCCCTCCGGCAGCTATCTCGGCACCGCCGACAACACGGCCGTCGTGATCAAGGCGAACGCCGGCACCGCGGCCTACTTCGAGCCCAACGGCGCCGTCGGCCTCGCCTTCCCCGATGGCGCAAGCGGCGCCTACTCGACCGCCATCGGCTATCACGCGGCCACGGTCAACGACGGCTCGACGATGATCGGCGGCTACAGCGACGGCGGTCTGTCATCCGGCATCCGCGACTCGGCGCAGAACCAGTTCATCGTCGCGGCGGCCGGCGGCGTCGGCATCAACACTTCGCTGGCGGCAGACGGCAATGCGCTGCGCGACGAACTGACCATCGCGCCCTCGCCCGCGCTGCCGGCGAGCAATGCCGACCTGACGTTCGAGACCATCGCGAATCCGGCCTACTCCGGCTTCAATCTCGCCGCAGATCCGAACGGCTATCTCGAGCTCAGCGGCCTCACGTTCTCGGGCGGCACGCTCAACTACGCCCGCCTGATGACGGTCAACTACTTCTCCAGCGGCAGTGCGGATTTCGCCTTCAACGGCACCACCTACCATGGCCCGCTCACGGTCGGCAACGACGGCGACAGCCACGGCAACGGCGCCTATGTCACTTCCGGCGGCGTGTGGACGAACGCTTCCAGCCGCGGCTTCAAGGAGAACTTCGCCAGCGTCGACGTGATGAGCGTGCTCGACAAACTCGTCGCACTGCCGATGCAGACCTGGTTCTACAAGGCCTCGCACGAAGAGGGCCAGCACATGGGTCCGTTCGCCGAAGACTTCGCCAGGATGTTCGGCCTCGGCAACGACGAAAAGCACATCACCACCGTCGACGAGAGCGGCGTCGCGTTCGCGGCCATCCAGGGCCTCAACCGCAAAGTCGAGAACGAGAACGCGCAGCTGCGGCAGCAGAACGCGGACTTGCGCGGCCAGCTCGATCGCGTGGCGGCCCGCCTCGACAAGCTGGAAGCCCACGGGGAGAAGTGATCATGCGCATCTCCTACCCGGTCATCCGCGGCGGGCCGATGCTCGCCGTGCTGGCACTGCTCGTCGGAGCTGCGTCCGCCCATGCCGCCGGCAAGACGACCGCGCATCGCTACACGATCCAGGGCAGTCTCCAAGCGGCGGCAACCAGCACGAACGCCGATGGCGCATCGATGCAGATGACATCGCATCTGTCGGCCCCGGCGCAAGACGTCGCACTGCAATCGGGAGGCAACTTCGTCGTGATGGCGAAGCTCGCCTACTCGCCGCTGACCTGCTTCGGCGACACGATTTTTCGTGACGGCTTCGACGGCAACGGCATCTGAAGAAAACAGCACTGCCAGGCAGCTCGCCGGCGTGATCCGCACGGATCACGCCGGCCCATCCGGCGACCCGCTTGATGGCATGTCGAGGACCGTGTGCTGGCAGGTCGCGCGGGGCAACAGGAACAAATAGCCAGCAACTCACAACGCCAGGCGGGGCGCTGCGTCGAACGAACGCCGCGTTTCACCCGGCACGGCATCTCACTGCTTGCGCGCGCTGTCGTGCGCGACCGCGCCGCCCGGCGTCTGCGCTGCCAGTCGTTCCAGCAGGTCAGCGGCATATGGCGACGACGACGCGCGCAACGCTTTCTGCACGCTGTCGCGGATCGCATCGGCCTCGCGGTCGCGGCGTTGCAGGAGCAGCGCATTGGCAAGCGCCACCTCGACTTCGAGCACGCGCGGATCGGATGCCGGATACGGCGGACTGCGCACGCCGGCCGCCTCGCGCAGCAGCGCCTCGGCGTCGGCGGCACGCCCTTGCGCAAGGTCGACGCGCGCCAGCGCGAACAGCGGCGTGCCCAGCTGGTAATTCGCCGCCGGCAGATCCTGGCGTGCGGCGGCCACGGCGGATTCGCCGCTCGAACGCGCGGCGTCGGCGTGCCCGCTGTCCAGTTCGGTTTCGCTGATCGCGGCGAGCACATTGGAATGTGCGGAGCCCGCCTGGTGGCGCGTCGCCTCGATCGCACCGCGACTGAGCTGGAGCTGCTCGAGCGCCTCCGCATGCCGATGCTGGCGGCGCAGCAGATTGCCGAGGTCCAGCCGCAGCAGCGCGATGCGCATCGCTCCGGAAGGGTCCAGTGCCTGCTGGCCTGCCAGCGCCTGGCGCAGCGAATCCTCGGCGGCCGCGTAGTCGCCCGCCAGCATTTGCGTGGTGCCGAGAAAACGCTGCAGCGAGACGCGCTGCTGTTCGAGCTTGGCGTTGTTGGACGCGTCGACGACCGCGATGCCGGCGCGCAGCTCCGCGGTGGCCTTGTCGAACAGGCCGAGCTCGCGATAGTCCTTGCCGACATTCAGGTACGACGAGGCGAGGTCCTGCGTGTGCAACTGGCCGGCGGCCTCGCCGCGCGCGCGCAGGCGCAGGCGCTCGGATACGCCTTCGGCAAAGCGGCCTTCGGCTTCGATGATGCCGAGCAGGTTGGTCTGTACGACCAGGGTGTCGCGATGATCCGGGCCGACGCTGTCCATGCGGATCTGCAGCGATTGCCGCAACGCATTTTCGGCGCCGGCGAGGTCGCCCTTGTCGCTCAGCGCATTGCTGAGTTCGTTGAGCGCGTGCGCCACGTGATTGCTGTCGTTGCCATAGGTCGAACGCCAGATGTCGATGCCGTTGTGAAACGCCGTTTCGGCTTCCGCGAAGCGCGCGTTGCCGGCGAGCACGCTGCCGAGCAGCACCCACTCCTCACCGACTGTCTCGTTGTGCGGACCGAGCGCTGCGGAATCCTGGCGCAGTGCGTCGTTGAGCAGGCTTTCCGCCGCAGCCATTTCGCCGTTGCCGAGCAGGCAGTGCGCGATCAGGTCGTGCGCCCTCGCCTGCGTTTCGGCGCTGCCGGGGTCATCCGGCTTGAGCAGGGCGATGCCCTCGCGCGCGTGCGCCAGGGCGTCGTCGCAGGTGCCGGCGTCGTCTTCGCCGACCGCGATGCCGACCAGTACGCGCGCTTTCACGTCGTCCGGCACCCGTGCATCGCCGGCATCGGCGAGTGCGCGCTTGAGCAGCGCATCGGCGCGCGCGAAGTCGCCGATCTGCTGGTACAGGACCGCGATCAACGCCGCCGCGTCGGCCTGCAACGCCGGCTGGCCCATCGATCTGGCCAGTTGCTGCTCGCCTTTTTCGAGCAGCTGGTGCGCGCTCAGCGGCTTGCCCTGGTTGGCGTCCGGGGTGGCCTGCTCGAACACGCCGACGAGGAAGCGGCGCACGCCTTCGGCGCGTTCGGTCTGCTGCCGCGCCAGCGCGGCGGCCGCGCGCGCCTGGCGGGCCTGCTCGCGTGCGTGGTCGGCCTGCACCAGCGCGGTGACCAGGGCGATGATCAGCGCGATCACGAAGACCGCGGCAAAGGCGACGCCGGAGCGATGCCGTACGACGAACTTGCCGAGTCGATAGCGCGTGGTGTCGGCACGTGCGGAAATCGGCCGGCCTTCGAGAAAGCGGCGGATGTCGTCGGCGAGCGCATCGACCGTCGCATAGCGGCGCGACGCCTCGGCGCGCAGCGCGGTCGAGGTGATCAGGTCGAGATCGCCGCGCAGCGTGCGCTGGGGCACCGGCTCGACCGTCGGCGCCTTGCGCGCGGCGCTGCGTGCGGTCGCCGGCGCGCTGCGCACGGCGAAGCTCGGATAGGAGCCGGACGGATCTTCCATGGCACGCAGGCGCGCTTCGCCCGATGCACCTTCGGCGGTGCGGTAGGCACACACGCCCGTGAGCAGCTCGTGCAGCACGGCGCCGAGCGCGTAGATGTCGGTTGCCGTCGTCACCGGCTCGCCGCGCAATTGCTCCGGCGAGGCGTACGCCGGCGTCAGCGGATGCAACTGGGTCTGCGTTTCCACCGCGGTGGCGCTATCCACCAGGGTGGCGATGCCGAAATCGAGCAGCTTGACGCTGCCGTCGCGCGCCACCAGCACATTCGACGGCTTGACGTCGCGATGCACGACCAGTTGCCGATGGGCGAACTGCAGGGCCGCGCAGATCTCCAGAAACAGGCGCAGGCGCTCGGCGACGTCGCATTGCCGCGCAGCCACGTGCGCGAGCAGCGGTGCGCCGTCGACGAACTCCATCGCGAAATACGGGTTGCCGTTGGCATCGATGCCGCCATCGAGCAGCCGCGCGATGTGCGGGTGCTCGAGCCGCGCGAGGATCTGGCGTTCGCGCAGGAAGCGCCGGCGCAGGTCGCGCGCATCGCCGTCGGCGCGGATCAGCTTCAATGCCGCGTGCTGCTCGAACTGGTCGTCGGCGCGCTCGGCGAAATAGACCACGCCCATGCCGCCGCGGCCGAGTTCGCGCAGCACGCGCCACGGCCCGACGCGACGGCCGGCGGCCGCGGTGGCGCCGCCCTCGGGGTCGTCCGCCCAATCGGCAGCCAGTCGCGCCGGCGCCTGCAACGCATCGATCATGCCGTCGCCGGAAAGCGCGTCCCGGCGCAGCAGCGCGGCGACTTCCGTGTGCAGATCGGCGTCGTCGCCGCACAGCCGCGCGAGTCCCTCATCGCGTGCGCGCTGCGGCAGGTCGACCAGTTCGTCGAAGATCGCCGCGACCCGCTGCCAGCGTCGAGCGTCCACGCCGATCAATCCCTCGCAGTGCCGGCGGCGATGTTTTCGAGCAGGAACGCGCGCGCACGCCGCCAGTCGCGAAAAGCGGTGCGCGTGGCGACGCCGCGCAGGGCAGCCACCTCGTCCATCGCAAGCCCCGCGAAGATGTGGCATTCGACCAGCGCGCCCAGATCCGGATCGACGCGTTCGAGCGCGTCCAGCGCACGATCGAGTGCGATCACGTCGGACAAGGCGCGGCCGTCGTCGGCGAGGTCGTCGGACAACTCGGTCCAGGTGAAGTCGCCGCCGCGTTTGCGCGCATGCCGGCGCCGTGCATAGTCGACCAGGATCTGGCGCATCGCGCGCGCGGCGAGCGAGAAGAATTGTCCTGCGCTGGCATCGCCGCCGACGTGCTCGCGCAGCTTCAGCCAGGTCTCGTGCACCAGCGCGGTGGTATTGAGCGTGAGATCGCGTCCTTGCACGCGACGCTCACGATGAGCGAGCCGATGCAATTCGTCATAGACGCGCGCGAACAGGGCTGACCCGCCGGAATCCGCAACGGTTCCCCCCGCAACGTCGTCGGTCGGCGTCACGATTGCATTGCTCCCCGCGTCCCTATCGTTGGTGCACTGTAAGCGCTAGCGTAACAATGTTCCACAGTAGTCCTCGAATGCGCACTCGCGCAGCCGGCGCAAAGCGGCAACGCGACCTCGTATGATGCCGCCTCCCTTCGCCTGGAGAAGAACGATGAGGCAGCGTCTGCCGATTTTCCGGATCAGCCTGGCCGCCGTGGCCATCCTCGCCGGCCCCGCCGCCGTCGCCGCGGAAACGAGCGCAGCGGCGCCCACCGTGGTGGCGCTGCATTGCGGCCATCTGCTCGACACCGCGGCCGGCAAGCTGCTCGGCGAGACGACGATCGTCGCCGAAGGCAAACGCATCCGCGAGGTGAAGTCCGGCCGCGCCGACATCGCCGGCGCGCAGGCGATCGAACTCGGCCGCGCCACCTGCCTGCCCGGCCTGATCGACAGCCATACCCATCTGACCGGCGAAACCAGCCCGAGCGGCTACACCGACCAGTTCCGCTGGAACGTCGCCGACTATGCGATCCGCTCGACCGTCTACGCGCGGCGCACGCTCGATGCCGGCTTCACCACCGTGCGCAACCTGGGCGACGGCTCGAATGCGTCGATCGCGCTGCGCAATGCGATCAACAAGGGCATCGTGCCGGGGCCGCGCATCTTCACCGCCGGCAGCGCGATCGGCTCGACCGGCGGCCACGCCGATGGCACCGACGGCTATCGCGCCGACCTGCAGGGCGACCCGAACGCGAAGGAAGGCATCATCAATGGCGCCGACGACGCCTGGAAGGCGGTCCGCCAGCACTACAAGGACGGCGCCGACGTGATCAAGATCATGCCGTCGGGCGGCGTGCTCGACGAAAGCAGCAGCGTCGACAACGCGCAGCTGACCCTCGACGAAATCAAGGCGGTGGTTGCCGCCGCGCACGACTACGGCTTCACCGTCGCCGCCCATGCGCACGGCGCCGAGGCGATCCGCCGCGCGGTGATCGGCGGCGTCGATTCGATCGAGCACGGCACCTTCATGGACGACGCCGACATGAAGCTGATGAAGGAGCATGGCACCTGGTACGTGCCGACGATCATCGCCGGCAAATACGTCGAGGAGAAGGCGAAGATCCCGGGCTACTACCCCGCCCAGATCGCCGTGAAGGCGGCCCAGGTCGGTCCGCTGATCCAGGCGACCGCCGGGCGCGCCTACAAGGCCGGCGTGAAGATCGCGTTCGGCACCGACGCGGCGGTGTATCCGCACGGCGGCAACGCGAAAGAGTTCCAGTACATGGTCGAAGCCGGCATGCCGCCGCTGTTCGTGCTGCAGGCAGCGACCACGCACGCGGCCGAGCTGCTGAAGAAGTCGAAGGACCTCGGCACGGTCGAAGCCGGCAAGTACGCCGACGTGATCGCCGTCGAGGGCAATCCGCTCGACGACATCAAGCTGATGCAGAACGTCGCCTTCGTGATGAAGGAAGGCCAGGTGTACAAGGAAGACGGCAAGCCGCAGACGCCGCTGGCGCAGCAGGACACCGGCGCGTCGATCGCGCAGGGCGAGGAACTGCTCGGCTATTGATGGCGCACGCTCCCCGGCAATGGCCGCGCGCTCCTGGCGAGCGCGCGCGCCGCGCCGGCCGCGCGCAACGCCGGGCAGCACGCGTCGTGCGAACGATCACCTTGCCTTGGCGGCCGACTGGCACAATCTGCGGCTGATCGCTTTCCGGAGTTCCGTCCATGTCCGCCACCGCACCCTCCCCCTACGTGTTCGACGCCACCGAGGCCAATTTCGAGGCCGAGGTCATCCAGGCCTCGTTCGAGCAACCCGTGCTGGTCGACTTGTGGGCGACTTGGTGCGGGCCGTGCAAGACGCTCGGCCCGCTGCTGGAGAAAGTCGTCGGCGACTACCACGGCGCGGTGCGCCTGGCGAAAGTCGACTGCGACAAGGAACAGGCACTGGCCGCTTCGTTCGGCGTGCGCAGCATTCCGACCGTCGTGCTGCTGCGCGACGGCCAGCTCGTCGACGGCTTCACCGGCGCGCTGCCGGAAAACGCCATCCGCGAGTTCCTGTCGCGCCACGTGCAGCCGAACGCGGCCGTGGACGAGGATCCCGCCGGCGAAGAACCTGCCGTGGTGGAAACGCCGGAACAGACCATTGCGCGCATCCAGCAGGAACTGGCGGCCGAACCGGACAAGGCCGAGCTGAAACTCGATCTCGCCGTGGCGCAGATGCAGGTCGGCAATGCCGCTGCCGCCGAAGTCGAGCTCGACAGCCTGCCGGCCAACCTGGCCAACGACGAACGCGCCAAGCGCCTGCGCGGCCAGCTCGATTTCGCCCATGCGCTGAAGGACGCGCCGACGGCGGCGGACCTGATCGCGCGGATCGGCCGCGACCCCGACGACCATGCCGCGCGCGACCTGCTCGGCGTGCGCCTGCTGATCCAGGGCGATACGATCGGCGGACTGGAACAGTTCCTGGCGGTACTCAAGGCCGATCGCGGCTGGAACGACGGCCAGGCGAAGAAGCGCCTGATCGCCGCCTTCAACGTGATCGACGATGCCGAACTGGTCGGTACCTACCGGCGCAAGATGTCCTCGCTGCTGTTCTGACCGGCGATGCGCGCGCCGTCCGCCCGTGCGTTGCGGCGCGCGTTGAACCTGTACCCGCCGCTGCTCTTCGCCGGCATCCGTGTGCTGGAGATCGCCGACGACTGGCGCGGCGCCCGCGTCGTGCTGCGTCGGCGCTGGTACAACCGCAACTACGTCGGCACGCACTTTGGCGGCAGCCTGTTCGCGATGACCGATCCGTTCTGGATGATCCTGACCCTGCGTTGCCTGGGCAGCGGCTACACCGTGTGGGACAAGGCCGGCGAGATCGAATTCGTCGCGCCCGGCCGCGCCGACGTCTACGCCGAATTCCATGTCGACGACGCCATGCTCGACGATCTGCGCGCGGCGACCGCGGGCGGCGACAAGGCCCTGCGCTGGTGCACGACCGAGGTGCGCACGGCGGCCGGCGACGTCGTCGCGCGCGTGCGCAAGCAGCTGTACGTGCGGCGCAAACGCGACCGTCCCGCCGATCCGGCCGGCTGAGCTCGCGGCGGCGTCCACCGCCCATCAAAGTGTGACGCAGTCCACAGTTGCGCCCGGAACCCTGCACGGGTGACCCCGTCGCACGGTCGGCAGTAGTCGCTCGCCCGAATGACTAGCCTTGCCGTCGACGTAAAGGACGGCGGCCGCTTTTATCTCGCAATCGAG
>DASWPR010000570.1:0-8522 GCA_036398455.1 Dokdonella sp. | reverse complement strand
TGCGCTGGGCCAAGCCCGTGCGCGACCGCCGCGTGCTGCTGCTCGGCGCGCTGCTGGCCTTGCTGATCACCGTGCTCGAACTGCTCGGCTTCGCCGCCGGCATGCACCCGTATCGTCATCCGGCGGCGCAGCGTTCGGTGCTCCAGGTCGTGCTGATCGAGCCGGAACCGCTCGTGCCGCCACCGCCGCCGGACCCGGAACCTCCGCAATTCGTGCGCCGTCCGAGCCGCATCGCGATCGCGCCGCCAAAAGTGCGCACGACGCCCCCGTCGACGCCGCCAGCGGAAAGCAGCGACGCGATGACGGCACGCATGGGCAATGCCGGCGCGCCGGCACCGCCGCCGCAGCTGTTCAATCCGGATGGATCGATCCGCCTCGGCGAAGGCAGCACGGCGATTGCGCCGCCGAGCGCGCCGAAGAATCCACAGGAAGCGGCCAAGGCACGCTGGGCGGAAATCCAGAAAAAGGGCGAGAACCCGCTCGATTGCAAGAAGACGCGGTTCGCCCAGGCATTCGCGCCGGACGAATCGGTCGGCAGCGGCATCGCGCGCAAATACCTGTCCTGGGCCGGCCTGTACGATCCGCACGACACGCAACGGCGCGCCCAGCGCGCGGCGGAAGGCTGCGAGCCCGCGCGATGACGCCAAGCCCGGTGCGCGCCGGCGCCGACGAACGTCGGCACCAGCGCGTCGCCTTCATCGCCGCGGTTCTGCTCAACGGGGTCTTTCTGGCGGTGCTCGATCAACTGATGCAGCCGGGCACGACGGTGCGCTCACGCAGCGCGCGGCCGGAGGCGGCCGATGTCCTGCGGGTGCGGCTGATCGAGCCCGCGCCGACCGTGCCGGCGGCCATCGTCGTCCCCGCCGAGTCGGCGCAGGTGTCCAGCCCGCCGGCCGCGCAGACGCGTCGCAGCGCACGGCATGCGCCCCGCGTGGAGGCCGCGCCGCAGGAACTTGTCCCGACACTGCCGGCAATCGACGCCGATGCCATTGCCGGCGACGCGGCGGCCGATGCGCTCGCGTCTGCGCCGGCGCCGCTGAATCTGTACGACCGCACAGGCCGGGTACTGCCACCCGCTGCGCAAGGCGCCAGCGATCTGGCGGTGCCGTTTCCGCGGCGGCCGCGGGTGGCGCAGGAAGGCAATCCGTTCGCGCATCGCGATGCGCTGCCGTACACGCCCACGCGCCTGGACAAGTACTGGCCTTCCGTACGCGACACGCTGGGCGGTGAACTGGTGCGCACGGCGACCGTGAAGCGGGCATGGCGCACGCCGTGGGGAACGCAGGTCGAATGCGCCTGGGTGCTGTTCTTCGGCGGCTGCGGCTGGGGACCGGAGCCGCGTGCCACGGCGGAGGAACTCAAGCAGATGCGCGCCGATCCGCCGATGCCGCACGTGCCGGATGCGGTCGGCGCGCCGATGACGGGTCAGTGAGCGCCTACCAGAGGGTGCCGCGCGAGACCGCGGCGCGGATGCCGCGGCCGACTCACGGTGGCGTGGCGTTTTTCTTCTGCGTGGCGCTGACCAGGGTCGCCCATGCTTCGTTCGCATTGCGGCAGTTCTGATCGCTCTGGTTCAACGAGGGATATTTCTTGCACTCCTCCAGCTTGGCCTGGTGCTCGGCGCTATGCGCCATGTACCAGTCCGCCGAGTGGATTTCCTCGTGGCACGCCGCCGTGGCGATGACGAGGACGAGGGCGAGAAACCGCGATGGACGCGGCATCGATGTGGGCATGCGGAAAATCCTCTCGATGAAAGGCGTCTGGCGGCGCATTCAGGCCGCCGTCGCGTTCTGACGGGGCTGCTCCACTTCGGCATCGATCCAAGCGCATAGCCGGCCGATGCCGTCGGCGAGCGGCACTTTCGGTTGCCAGCCCAGTTCGCGCGTCGCCTGCTCGATGGAGCACGCGGCGTGCCGCACATCGCCATGGCGGAACGCGCCGTTGATGTGCGGCGACGGCGCGCCATACAGCCGGGCGACCAGATCGGCCAGATGCGCAATGGTCGTCGCGCTGCCCGATCCGATGTCGTAGGCGAGTGCCGCGCCGGCGACATTCAGGCTCGCGAGCAGCGCGTTGACGACATCGTCGATGAAGACGAAATCGCGCACGATGCGGCCGTCTTCGTACACCGGCAGGCTCTTTCCTGCGCGCGCGAGGCGCGCAAACAACGTGCAGATGCCGGTATACGGGTTGTGCAGCGACTGCCCCGGGCCGTACACATTTTGCAAACGCAGCACGACCGCCTCGATGCCGAAGGCGCAGGCCCACGCACGCAAGACCTGTTCCTGCGCGAGCTTGGTGGCGCCGTACACGCTGATCGGGCGCGCGTCGGTGGTCGACGCCGAAAAAGCGACGGGATCCATGCCGCTGAAATCCCACTCGGCCGATTCCAGCTGCGCGCGCGTGCGCTGGCCGGGATAGACCAGCGCGGAGGTCGTCGCGTCGCGCCAGGCCCCTTCGCCGTAGACGGCGCGGCTCGACGTCAACACGATACGCCGCGGCAGCCGCTGGTGACGCGCGAACGCATCGAGCATCTGCGTGGTGCCGGTGACATTCACATGCGCATGACGGGTGGCCTCGAGCAGCGACTGCCCGGTTCCGGTCTCCGCGGCGAGATGGATCACGACATCGGGCGCGACATCGTCCAGCAGGTCGTCCCACACAGCGGGCTGGGTGACGTCGCCGACGACGAGCTCGACGCGCCGATCCAGTGCCTGCGGCCTGCGCCGGCGCGGATGCACCTGCGCATGCAGGCTGTCCAGGGCCACCACCCGGCCGAAGCGGTCGGCGAGTGCGCGGGAAGCGGAACAGCCGATGAAGCCGGCTCCGCCCGTGACGAGGCAGACGCCCCTATGGGAATTCTGGTTCCTGTTCAAGAGATCTTCCTCGATCGTTCGCCCGCACAAGGACCGTCGATGACTGCGTCCTGTGCGAGCCGACATGTGTGGCCCTTGTCGCGTCTTGCCGGCACGGTAGTCTCACCCCAAGCGAGTATGTGAAGGCCCGCCTGAACAAAAAGTTCAAAATTCGTCGGGGATTGCTAAGACGGCGGGCGGGCCACTTTGGTCGCACCGTGGGCAGTGCGCTATGATCGGGCGTGCCTATTCCTGCGCGATGGCGGCCACTGCCACGCCGTCGCGATGCAGGCTGCCGTTGCCATCGAACGCACGGACCTGCGCTCCGTCACGGAAGAACTCCCGCCATGCAAGATCGCAGTATTCCTCTTTGCGTTGATCTTGACGGTACCCTGATCCGTTCCGATCTTCTGCTGGAATCCGCGCTGGTGCTGGTGCGCAGGAATCCGCTCAACCTGTTTCGCTTCGCGGCCTGGCTGTGCAAGGGCAGGGCGCATCTGAAACGCCAGATTGCGCTGCGTACGGCCATCGACATTGCCGCATTGCCGTACGACGAGCGCCTCCTGTGCTGGCTGCGCGACGACGCGCGCGAGCGTTCGAAGATTCTCTGCACGGCCTCCGACCAGGGACTGGCGGATGCGGTCGCCGCCCATGTCGGCGGATTCGATGCCGTCTATGCCAGCGACGGCCACAACAATCTCGGCGGAGCCGGCAAGGCCGCGCTGCTGGTCGACCGCTTCGGCGAACGCGGCTTCGACTATGCCGGCAACGCATGGCCTGACTTGCACGTATGGGCGCACGCGCGCCGTGCGGTACTCGTCAATGCGCCGGCGGCGCTGCTGCGCAGGGTGCGGCGCACGCACGAGGTGGAGCGCGTGTTCGAGCGTCCGCGCGCCGGCTGGCGCGTGTGGCTGTCGGCGTTGCGGCTGCACCAGTGGATGAAGAATGTGCTGGTGTTCGTACCATTGCTCGCGGCGCACCTGGCCTTGCAGCCGAACGCTGTGCTGCGGTCGACGGTCGCGTTCATCTGTTTCGGCCTGTGCGCGTCCAGCGCCTATCTGCTCAACGACCTGTTCGATCTGGAAGCGGACCGCCAGCACCCGCGCAAGCGATTGCGCGCCTTTGCCGCCGGTGCGTTGCCGATCGGTTCCGGGCTGCTCGCGGCACCGCTGCTCAGTGTTGCCGCGCTGGCACTCGGCTACGTCCTCTCGCCGGAATTTGCGCTGGTGCTGTTCCTGTATTGCGCGACGACGCTGCTCTATTCGGTGGTGCTGAAACGGATCGCGATGCTCGACGTGGTTTCGCTGGCCGTGCTGTATACGATCCGTATCATCGCCGGGGCCGTGGCGATTCCGGTTCCGGCATCGTTCTGGCTGCTTGCGTTCTCGATGTTCCTGTTTCTCAGCCTTGCGATGATGAAGCGCTACACCGAATTGCGCGGAGTGGTGGCGACCGGCGGCTTGCGCGCGCATGGACGCGGCTACGCGGTCAAGGACCTGCCGCTGATCCAGGCGCTCGGACCCGCCAGCGGTTACCTCAGCGTGCTGGTGCTGGCCCTGTACATCAACAGCACGGCCAGCGAAGTGCTCTATCGGCACCCGCTGGTGCTGTGGCTGTGGTGCCCGATGCTGCTCTACTGGATCAGCCGCGCGTGGCTCGTTTCCCATCGCGACGACATGCACGACGACCCGGTCGTGTTCGCGTTGACCGATCCGGTCAGCCTGTTCGTGCTGTGCGCCTGCGCACTCGTAGCCATCGGTGCGATCTAGACGATGACGCTGCCGCCGGACCAGCGCGAGTACGCCGCGCAAGCGCCGCCAATCTCATTCCTGCTCGCGTTCCTGCTGGCCGGCCTGATGCTGGCGTTGAAAGCGCCGGATGCGCTGACGAATGCGCAGTTCTGGGCGCAGGACGGCGCCGAGTTCTTCCTGGCCCAGCACGGTCACCTGCTGCCGCGCGCCTTCGCTCCGCTGGCCGGCCAATTCCAGCTGCTGCCCCGCCTGATCGCCTGGATCGCCCTTCCGTTCGCCAGCGTGCACGCGCCGCTGATCTACAACCTGGCCGCGCTCGCCTGCGCGGCAGCGGCGTTGGCGTCGTTGCGCAAGCTCGACGCCTTCGGATTGAGCTTCGCCGTCGTCCTCCTGACGCTGGCTCTGGTGCCGACCAATGGCGAAGTATTCGGCACCCTCACGAATCTGCAATGGCTGCTGCAGTTCTATTTCGTCGCGATGCTGGCGCGCCTGTGCAGCGGCGTGCAGGACACGATGGTTCCGCTGCTGCGCATGATGCTCACGGCAGCCGTGGCGCTGAGCTGTCCATTCTCGATGGTCGCTGCAGCCGCCGTACTGTCGGCATGGGTGTGGTCGAGATCGAGCGCGGCCGGGGCACGCGAAGGCGTGCATGCAACCCTGTCCCCGGTCAGCGGCGAATGGCTGGTGCTTGCCCTCTGCGCGGGTTCGCAGGGCCTGGCGATCCTGCTGAACGCGGATGCCGCGCACGCTGCCGCGCCTGCCGCGCCTGCCGCGTTCGATGCGTATGTGCTGTTCGTCGACAGCCTGCCGGCGCACGTGTTCGGCGTGCCGCTCGTCACGGGCCTGCTGCTGCTGACGGTGATGCTGGTGCTGGTCGGCCTCGCGCTGAAAGGCGCTGCGCCGCGCGACCAGGCATTCGTCGGATCATTCGCGCTGTTCGCCGTATTCGAACTCGCCGCCACGGCTTTTCGATCCGCCGCGCAGCCGGGCCTGTTTCTCGCGCTGCAGGATGGCGATCGCTATTTCCTGCTGTTCAAGGCGTTCTTCTGGTGGCTGCTCGCTTTTGCCGTCGCGCGGCGTCTGCAACGATGGCGTTCGGCGCCGCTCACCACGATCCTCGTGCTGCTCGGCATCAACGCGGTGGCGCTGTCGCCGGCGCTCGTGCGGCGTCCGTTGGTCGATCTGCACTGGCGCGAGCATGCGCAGCGGATCGATGCGGGGGAAACGGTCGACGTACCGATCAATCCGCCGCCCTGGCAGTTCCACGTGCAGGGTTCACGGCCGCCGCCCTAGGGTGCTTTCACGACCGCGGCCGGCCGTTGTTCAGTGTGCAGCAGCGGCAGCGCCGGGTGTGCAGCCGAGCGTGCTGGCAGCGCGGATTTCCAGGCGACGGATTTGCACCGGCGCCGGCGAGTGGCTGCTCAAGGTCACGGTTCCCGCCGCGGCGGAAAGCGGCAGGAACCATTCGCTGCGTCCGCCGATGTAGTCGATCGATCTGCGCGTTGCGAGGCCGTCGCCGGATTCGACGACGAGGGTTCCCGCTGCGGCGGCCTGCCCATCGATCCGCAGGATACGCGTCGTGCTGCCGGCGGCGAGGGAAATGCGCATGGGCGTCGCCAGCGCGGCATCGCCGCCGACCGAGAATCCGCCCGATGCGTTTTCCTGCGGCCAGACGCCGAGGGAATCGGCGCCAGTGCAGTCGAAGTCGTTGGCCGCGCGCCATTCATCCGCATCGCCGGGCGGCTCGTTCAGATAGCGCTCGGTCATGATCCAGAGCACGAGGTCAGGATGCAGTTCCTCGACCATGCCGGCCAGGCTGGGCCGGTGGTTCGCGACGCCGACGCTGTGGTCGACCTGGTAGGTGACATGGAACGCATCCTGCAGGAACGGAGACAGTGCATTGCCGGTCGAGTCGCGCAGGATGAGCACGCGCAGGCGATTGGGCGCGGCGTCGTTGCGCGTCACGCGCGGCAGATCGAGCAGATCGGTCCTGCTGCCGCCCGGCATCGGCCGCACGCTGCCGTCTGCCGCGACGACGACGTAGTCGGAGAACGCTGGTGCAAGCTCGATCTTCGTCACCCGGTTGATCGCCGAAATGCCCAGCATCCCCTCGAATTCGCCGGCGCCTTCGACAGCGGCGGTGCCGCGCAGCGCCGGCACTTTCAATGGCGGCAGATGCGGATTCCTGCGATTCAAATCGCTCGCGATCTGCTTCCAGGCGACCCACGCACCGTAGTCCGTCCAGTGCGAATCGAGTGCGGAATACGTCGCGGCCTGCGTCTTCGCGTCACGCAGCGCGGCGCGCAGATCGATCATCGAGAGCGATCCCGCCGCGGCGACGAGACGATCGAGCGAGTGCACCGGATGCAGATCGTCGGCCCAGCGCGGCAGGTATTCCGGGTAGACCGACCACTTCGCCGGCGCGACGACGAACGGGGCGGGGATGCCGCGCGCCGCGAGCCATTGCTGCTGCAGGCCGAGCACCGAAACCCAGCGCGCGACTTCGGTGTCGTCGAGCACGCGCCGTCCGAGCGCCTGCGAGAAATTGTTGTTGAAGATATCGCCGAGAAACATCCAGCCGTCGCGTCCGATCTCGGCGGCACCGGGTCGCCCGGATACGCCGAGGGCGTAGAGCGCGCGGTTGTAGCCGGCCACCGCATCCTTCCACAGCGGGGTCGCCTGCCGCAGCCGGTTGCGTTCCGCTTCGAACGACTGCGGGTCGTGGTGCACCGCGCGCAGGAACGGCGAAAACTGCGCCGACGCGAACACCGCGAGCAGCGGCAGCCAGAGGGCGGCGAGAAAAAGCGGGAAGAGCAGGCGCGGGAAGTCGACGCGCATGTCAGAACCGGAAGTAGAGGAACGGGCTGTAGGCGCCCGAAAGAACCTTGGCGCTCGCGATCGTGAACAGCGAAGCGAACGCGGGCGCGCCGAGCCAGCCGGCCGCGCGCGGCGCCAGGCGCGCGCGCAGCCAGGGATAGACCGGCAGCGCGAAAAGCAGGCCGGCTGCGATCGAGAGTGTCTGCAGCGGGTCGAGGAATTCCGCGACGGGATGCAGCGGACTGCCGGCGGACAAGCCCGTCATCGCGCGTGCGAAATGGATCGCATGGCCGAAGCCCTCGGCGCGGAACAGGGCCCATCCGAATACGACGACGAGCAGAACGTAGACGTGCCGCACGGCGACGGGAATGGCGCGCCGCTCGAAATCGATCGCGCGCTCGATCACCAGGAACAGGCCGTGCCACAGGCCCCACGCGACGAACGTCCAGGCCGCGCCGTGCCAGAGGCCGGTCAGCGCGAAGACGATGAGCAGGTTCGCGTAGGTGCGCACGGGGCCTGCGCGGTTGCCGCCGAGGGAGATGTAGACGTAGTCGCGGAACCACGACGACAGCGTCATGTGCCAGCGCCGCCAGAACTCGCGGATCGATGTCGAGATGTACGGATAGTTGAAATTTTCCGGGAAGCGGAACCCCATCAGCATGCCGAGACCGATCGCCATATCCGAGTAGGCAGAGAAGTCGAAGTAGATCTGCAGCGAATACGCCGCCACGCCAAGCCATGCCGTGCCGAACGTGAGCTGGTCCGGCGGCAGCCGGAAGATCGCATCGGCGGTGATCGCGACGGTATCGGCGATCAGCACCTTCTTGCAGAAGCCGATCACGAAACGCAAGGTCCCCTCGTACAGCTGGGCGTCGCTGACGCGGCGTTCGCGCAATTCGGCGGCGACATCCTTGTAGCGCACGATGGGGCCGGCGATCAGCTGCGGAAACAGGGTCTTGTAGGTCGCGAACTGAAGCAGGCTGCGACTGGCGTCGATCGTGCCGCGGTACACGTCGATCAAATAGCTGATGCCCTGGAAGGCGAAGAAACTGATGCCGAGCGGCAGCGCGGCATCGATCACGGGAACCAGTTCGGGACG
>DASWPR010000569.1:0-4829 GCA_036398455.1 Dokdonella sp. | reverse complement strand
CCTCACGTTTACAGGCCACTTAAACCGCGCGCCTAAGCCAAGCGAGCGGCCTCTAGGTCTTGCTCGATCCATCGCGACGACAAGTCCCGATCGTAGATTCGCACCTGCTTTGTAGTGTTGGAGGTATGAACCCGTGGGGTGGGGAAGCATGCACTTGTTGGCGTGATCGATCCACACGGTGACGTGAACGTTGCGTAGCTGGCGCTGTATCCGTCGAGCGATTATCCCGGGACCTTCATCCGGGCGACCGATATAGGTACTCAAGTGCATCGGCGGAAAAACCGCATGCATGTTGGCCTGGGGCTATCCCTTGGCCGGGACACATCTCGGCGGTTTCCGCGCCGCCAAGATCAGCTAGGAAGGAAAGTCCGCCGACAAGTTCCCCGCCACGTGATCCGATGAGACGTTACTATCCTTCAAGCTGCGCGCGGCCAGCATTAGGTCGATGCTTTCGTGCCCGCCGGCGTGGTGTCGAGGATGTGAGCGGCGCCCCCTGCGAACTCGCGCCAGAATTCGCATCGCTCGGTCTGGTCGCGGAGCAATCCACGGAAGGTCGGCTTCGAAGGCGTACAGGGCTGCCGCCACGTCGTCTGAGGATGTGGGCATTGAACGAGGTTACGTGCGCCGAACATCGGAGCGAAAGCTGCCTAACAGCTTTCCTCCGGATCCAAAAATTTAAGATGTCTGGCGAGCGGCAAAACTGCGCTCCGTTAGGCGCGAGCACTCACCTACAACTTGTTTTCGATCCTCAACTTGCGCGATCCGTACGATCTAACTGTTAATCAGGGGGTCGTTGGTTCGAGTCCAACTTCGGGCGCCAGTCATACCAAGGCCTGCAGCAATGCGGGCCTTTCCGTTTTCGGAACCCTATCCGACCCATAGCCGCTCCACCGGCGGCCGGCGGATCATCGCCAGCACGGCGTCGATCCATGCGCGGCATTCGTCTTCGTCGAAGTGGATGAAAAGTCCCATGGCGGTTTCGTCCCGGTGCGCTAGATCGGATAAACGTCGTGGCGGGACGTTTCGCGACACCGCGGGTGCCGATGCGGCGGCGGAACGGGTGCCCGGTCCGCTGCGCAGGAGCGGGGTGAAACGTTGTCGCAGCGCGCCCGGCCGCGCCGAATCGGCCGCGAAACGTTCTACCATGCGCGCTGCCGTCCGCTTGCCCATCGATGCCGCCCAAGTCCGCGATGACGAAACAGACGCGCCAGTTCTGGATCCTGCAGGTTGCGGTCTGGCTCGGCTACGGCATCGAGAACTTCCTGACCGATCTCGGCTACGGGCGCCCGCTGAGCTTCTACAAGCTGCCGCTGTTCGATGCCTTCTGCGGATTCGTGCTGAGTCTCGGCATCCGCGCCGTGCTGAAGGCGACCTGGCATCAGCCGATGCGTGCGCGCATCGTATGGGGCGGCCTCACGATGGTGGTCGAATCGATCATCGGCGGCTATGCCTGGGCGGTCGCCGTCGCGCACGGCTGCCCGGACTGCAAGGCGCCGAGCAGCATCCTCGGCTACCTGTCGCATTTTTTCGGCTGGATGGAACTGCTGCTCGCCTGGACCGGCGCCTACGTCGGCGTGAAGCTGTCGCGCCAGCTGCAGTACGAGAAGGAAACCGCGCTGCAGGCGACCGCGATGGCGCACCAGGCGCAGCTGCGCATGCTGCGCTATCAGCTCAACCCGCATTTCCTGTTCAACACGCTCAATGCCATCTCCACCCTGATCCTGGACGGCCGGCGTGAACAGGCCAACGGCATGGTCGGCGCGCTGTCGGGCTTCCTGCGCTATTCGCTCGACAGCGATCCCGAGCAGAAGGTGACGCTGGAGCAGGAACTCAGCGCCATCGAGCGCTACCTGGCGATCGAGCAGCTGCGCTTCGGCGAGCGCCTGCGCGTCGGCATCATGATCACCCCGGACGCGGCGATCGCGCTGGTTCCGAGCCTGATCCTGCAACCTTTGGTCGAAAACGCGGTCAAATTCGCGGTTTCGCGGCGTGAGGAAGGCGGTCGCATCGAACTGGTCGCCCAGGTCAAGGGCGCAGCGCTCGACATCGCCCTGCGCGACGACGGCCCCGGCAGCCTGGACTACCTGCCGGACAAGCGCGGCGGCCATGGCGTCGGCCTGACCAATACGCGCGAGCGGCTGCGCGTGTTGTACGGCGAGCGCCAGAGCTTCACGATACGCAACGTACCGCCGCACGGCACCGAGGTCCACCTGCAATTCCCGTACGAACGCCCGCCTGGGGAGGCCTTCACCGATGCAAATCCGCACGCTGATCGTCGATGACGAACCGCTCGCGCGACGCGGCCTGGTACTGCGGCTCGCGCGGCATGCCGATATCGAGGTCGTGGGCGAAGCGGGCAACGGGCGCGAGGCATTCTTCGCGATCTCCGAGCACCAGCCGGCACTGATGTTCCTCGATGTGCAGATGCCGGGCGTCGACGGCTTCGAGCTGCTGCGCGCCGTGCCGGCGCCGCAGTTGCCGCTGACGATCTTCGTGACCGCCTACGACCAGTACGCGATGAAGGCGTTCGAGGCGAACGCGCTCGACTACCTGTTGAAGCCGATCGACGACGAGCGCCTCGACGCGGCAGTCGAACGCGCGCGCCGCGGGCTCGCTGCGCGCGATGCGGACGACCATTGTGCACGCCTCCTGCACCTGCTCGGCAGCGTATCCGGCCGCCCCGACCTCACCCTGGACCAGGCACTGCACGAAGCCGAAGGCGGCGTCTGTGCCGATGACCGCCTTGCGATCAAGGACGCCGGCCGCATCCTGCGCGTGCCGCTGAACGACATTTTGTGGATCGACGCCGCCGGCGACTACATGTGCGTACACACGTCGGCGGAAACGCATGTGCTGCGCGCGACGATGCGCGAGCTCGAAGGCCGCCTCGACCCGCGCCGCTTCCAGCGCATCCACCGCTCGACCATCGTCAACGTCGCACGCGTCAAGGAATTGCGCTCGCATCTCAACGGCGAATACTTCCTGATCCTCGACAGCGGCCAGCAGCTGAAGCTGTCGCGCAGCTACAAGGACAAGGTGCGGCTGCTGCATTGACGACGGCGCGTCCGCAGCACCGACATCGCTGAAACGGCTTCATCGAAAACGGCTTCGTCTGCAGCGGCCGCGGCTTCCACCCACCCACACGCCACTCGCGATCCGCCACGACAGCGATGCGTTGCACGCTTCGGCGCTGCGCCGAAACGCTCCGTCGCAAGCGACGCAACCTTCCTGACTCCTGCCGCATCCCACTCCGGCAATGCGCGGCCGAAGATGCCGCCGAACCGGGAGGAAGGGCGGCCATGCGTTTGATCTCTGCTTCGATCCGCAACCCGATCGCCGTCGGCGTGGTGGTGCTGCTGATCTGCCTGTTCGGCGGGCTCAGCCTGATGAAACTGCCGCTGCAGCTGTTCCCGAACATCGACCGGCCGAACATCACGGTGTTCACCGGCTGGCGCGCCGCCTCGCCCGAGGAAACCGAAGCCGAACTGCTGGAACCGCAGGAACAGGTGCTGCAGGGATTGCCCGGCGTCGAGGAGATCGAAGGCAATGCGAACACTGGCGGCAGCTTCATCAATCTGACCTTCGCGATCGGCACCGACATGAAATCGGCGCTGATCGACGTGATCGGCCGCATGAACCGCGTGCGTTCGCAGCCGCAGGACGCGGACCGGCCCGTCATCCAGCTCGGCGGCGGTGGCGGCGACGCCAACGAATCGCTTTCCTGGTTCTTCGTGCAGTTGCTGCCCGGCACGCCAGGGCCGATCGAGACCTACCGGCACTACATCGAGGATGTGGTCAAACCGCGCATCGAAGCGGTGCCCGGTGTCGCCGCGGTCAACGTCAACGCCGGACCGCCGAACGACGTGCGCATCACGATCGACCTCGCCAAGGCCGCCGCACTCGGCGTCGGCATTCCCGATGTCGCCTCGAAGGCGGCCGCCGCGACCGACGTCTCGGCCGGCCAGATCGGTCTCGGCCGCCAGCAGTACACGCTGCGCTTCACCGGCCGCTACAAGCCGGCCGATCTCGGCGAACTCGTGCTCGCCTGGCGCGATGGCCGCCCGGTCAAGCTTGGCGATGTCGCCACGATCGAAATGAAACCGCCGGAGCAGCAGTTCTTCGTCTACCAGAACGGCAATCCGGCGATCGGCCTCAACGTGCTGCGCGCACCCGGCGCAAACGTGCTCGGCACCTTGGAACAGGTCAAGAGAGTCGTCGACGACCTGCGCGGCGGCGCGCTGAAATCGCGCGGCCTCGGCATCGAGCAGAGCTTCGATTCGGCACTGTTCATCCATCGCGCGGTGAACCTGCTGAGCGAGAATCTTGTCGTCGGCGCGCTGCTCGCGCTGCTGTGCGTGTGGTGGTTCATGCGCGACTGGCGCGCGACCTTGCTGATCGCCAGCGCGATTCCGGTCTGCCTGCTGGCGACCTTCGGCACGCTCGATCTCGCCGGGCGCAGCCTCAACGTGATTTCGCTGGCGGGCCTCGCCTTCGCGGTCGGCATGGTGGTGGAAGGCGCGATCGTCGTCTCCGGCAACATCATCCGGCTGAAGGAAGCCGGCATGACGCCGGCCGAAGCGGCGCGCGAAGGCACGCAGCAGGTGGTTCCTGCGCTGATCGCCTCGACGATCACCACGATCGCGGTGTTCCTGCCGGTATTGTTCCTGCGCGACGTCGAGGGACAGATCTTCGCCGATCTCGCGCTGACGATATCGATAGCCGTCGCACTGTCGATCCTCGTCGCGATCACGGTGCTGCCGGCGGCGGCCGGCGGCTGGCTGAAGGCGAAGAAACTGAAATCGGGCTACGGCGACGGCTGGCCGCAGGTC
>DASWPR010000568.1:0-2394 GCA_036398455.1 Dokdonella sp. | reverse complement strand
ATGAACCATCGCCTGCGGATCGCGGGCGGCGCGGTTCTGCAAAGCGCCGGCCAGATCGACAAGCCGCTGGGCGAAGCGGTGACGAAAGAAGCCCTCGCGCTGCTCGGCCAGGCGACGCACGACTGGATTCCGGGCGCCGCGCGAATCTCGGCGGCGCTGCCGTGGGAAGGCGCCAAACTACTGTCGCCGGACGGCTTGCCGGTGATCGGCAATGCGCTTCATCCGCGCCTTTTCGTCAATATCGGCCACGGCCCTGCGGGCTGGGGTCTCGCCTGCGGATCGGGCAAACTGGTTGCCGACCTGATTTCGGGCAGCGCGCCCGAGCTTCCCGCAGACACGCTGGCCGCCCTGCGCGCGGATCGCTTCCGTTGAAACCAATCCCAAGGCCCCGCCGGTGACGGAAGGGGCTTTTTGTTTTATGGATGCCTCGGGGACGGCCCCATGCACACGCTGCCCGCAAGAGACCCCGCCGGGCGCCTATCGGCACTACCATAGCGATTCCCAAGCTTTCTCACCTGACTCCAGGTGAACCGCCGAGCCCGCCATGACAGAAGCAGACCCCACGCCGCCGACGCTTATCAGCCCGCACAATCGCGCCTTGCCTTTACTGACGCTGACCGATTTGCGGATCGCAGAATCCCAGGCGCAGGCAACGCTGCCCAAACACACGCTGATGTCTCGCGCCGGGAAATCGGCGGCGAGCTTCCTGCAGGAGCAGATCACCCGCGACACCTCGATCGAAAAATCGCGGCACAAGGTGTGGCTCATCGCCGGGCCGGGCAACAACGGCGGCGACGCGCTGGTGCTCGCGACGGAACTGCACAGAGCCGGGATTGCCGTCGAACTGTGCATGCCGGTCGAAGTGAAACCGGACGACGCGCGCTGGGCGCTCGAAACAGCCCGCGCGGCGGGCGTCGCGATCGGCGCCGCGGTGCCCGCGTCGCTCGACGACTACACGTGGCTCGTGGACGGCATGTTCGGCATCGGCCTGACACGTCCGCTCGAAGGCGTGTTCGCGGACGTCGCCCGCCGGCTCTCGCAACGGACCCAAGCACGGCCCCGCAAAGGCGGCGTGCTGGCGCTCGACGTGCCGAGCGGGCTCGACAGCGACACCGGCACGGCGGTGGGCAATGGCAATGTCATTGGCGAGGGCGCCGCCGTCCATGCCACCCATACGATCACCTTCATCGGCGCCAAGCCGGGGCTGTTTACCGCGCAAGGCCGCGACCTCGCGGGTGCCGTCACGGTCGCGCCGATCGGCGTCGACACTAGCGGCCGCACGGCCGTGCAGCTCAACGCACCCGAGCTCTTCGCCGCGTTCCTGCCGCCGCGCGATTTCGCGACCAACAAGGGCAGCTTCGGCAGCCTTGCCGTGGTGGGCGGCGACACCGGCATGTGCGGCGCGCCGGTTCTCGCTTCGCGCGCGGCGCTTTACACCGGCGCGGGCAAGGTGCACGTCGCGCTACTGGGCGAAGGCGCCCCGCCCTACGATCCACCGCATCCCGAACTCATGCTGCATGCGATCGACGATCTGCCGCTCGATCACATGGACGCGCTCGCAGTCGGCTGCGGCATGGGTCATCGCGAGCGCGCCACGCGTGTGATGCACGACGTGCTGCACCTCGACGTGCCCAAGCTGTTCGACGCGGACGCGTTGAATCTGATCTCGAAAGACCCCGCGCTCGCCGCCGAAGTCACCGCGCGCGGCGTGCAAGGCGATCCGTGCATCCTCACGCCGCATCCGCTCGAAGCCGCGCGCCTGCTCGGCACCGACGCGCCGGGCGTGCAGCGCGACCGCCTCACCGCGGCACGCGCCCTCGCTGCGCGCTTTGCCAGTGTAGTGGTCCTGAAAGGCAGCGGCACCGTCGTCGCGGCACCGGACGGCCGCCTCGCGATCAATCCGACCGGCAACGCCGCGCTCGCGACGGGCGGCACCGGCGACGTGCTCGGCGGCATCATCGGCGCCCTGCTCGCGCAGCGTCTGCCGCGCTACGAAGCGGCGCTCGCGGGCGTCTATCTGCACGGCCTCGCCGCCGACACGTTGAGCGCGCAGGGCCACGGTCCCGCCGGCCTGACCGCCGGCGAACTGGCGCCGATGGTACGCACCTTGCTGAACCGTCTGTTCTATCCGGCGGCGGACTGCTGAAGCGCTGCGTCCCAACCTGTGGGCAGCCCCTCCAAAGCGCTGCCCGCTGTCACGCAACGCCGCTATACTGACTGACTGCGCTGCGCATCGGAGCCAGCCCGGGAGACGGCGAAGTTTCGTCGCCGCCCGCGGCGAACCCGGCTGCGCGGCATCGCTCTAACAGCATCGTTGCATCATCCTCGGCAGCGCTTCACGCGCGCGCCTTTCTTCGTGCCCCTTCGTTAGACGGACGCTATGACGCAGAACTC
>DASWPR010000567.1:0-10654 GCA_036398455.1 Dokdonella sp. | reverse complement strand
GTTCCGCGTAGCGCTGCTCGATCGCGGCAAGCCGGGCGGCCAGCGCATGCGGCAAGGCCGACGAGCGGCGTCGGCGCAGGGCATCGAGCCGCGCTTTCGCCGCGTGCGCCTGGCTGCTGGCACCGGCGTCGATCGCCTGTTCCAGCGGCGGCAGCGCGCGTTCGATGTCTTCGATCAGCGCGCGTTGCCGTTCGCGTTCGATGTCGCGTTCTGCATTCAGCGTGTCGAGCGACGCAGCGAAGCGTGCTTGTGCCAGCAGTGGAGCGACGAGCGTTTCCGCCGGCGCTTCCGTCTCGACGGTAGCCGTCTCGATGACAACGGCCGCATCACTATCCGTTGGCTGCAGCACTTCGGTTTCGACGACGACCTGAGTTTCCACCACCGGCGGGCGCGGCCCGGCGCGGCTGATCGCGAGCAGGCTGCGTGCGGCATCGAAGCGCTGCCGCAGCGGCGCGTCGACGCGCGTTTCGATTTCGCTCCAGCGCGCAGCCAGATCGGTCTCGACGCTGGCGGCCTGCGGTTCGCGCAGCAGCTGTTCCATGCGTTCGCACAGCATGCGCGCACGCTGATCGAGGGCGGCGCCATCGCCGCGCTGCAGGCGCAGCGCATCGACGCGTTCGCGCGCGCACCGGCTGACTTGTTTGTCGGTCTTGCGCGCACGCTCGGCCAGGCGCAGCAGCTGCGCCTCGTCGCCGATCCGCTCGGTGGCGGCCAGGCGCAAGGCAGGATCGGCATCTTCCAGCGCACGATCGAACAGCAGGGCAGGGCGCTGCACGCGATCGAGCGCGGCGCGGCGCAGTTCCGGTTCGCGCGCCTGACGCGCCAGGTGCTCGATCAGTTCGTTGTCGTCCTGGGCCTTCAGCAGGCGCAGGCGATCGGGCAGTACCGGTGCATTGGCATGCGCGCCGGTCAGCAGGTCGAACCAGAGCGAGCGAGCCTGCTTGCGCACGCTGGCGTCGGCGTCGTCGCGCGCGATGCCTTGCACGATGCCGGGATCGGCCAGTCGCTTCATCGCCGCCAGACGCACGCCGGCGTCTTCGTCTTCGCGTGCGAGACGGCCGAGGCTGGCCACCAGTTCGGCGTCGGTGTCCACGGCGACGGCTGCGCGACGCGTTGCCGCGTCTTTCGACAGCCAGCGGGGCTTGCTCAGAAAACCAGGTAGCTTCATTGATGGGGCCTTGCGGCGCGGGGCGCGCTCAGAGCAGGTTCTTGATGATGTGGAAGCCCGCCACGTATTCGCCGATCACGGTGCCGAGCGTGACGAACATGAAATTCAGCAGCGTGCGTGCGATGCGGTTCTTCCACCAGCCGGTCCAGTGCGCGACGTCGTCGCGCAAGGTATCGAAATCGGCCACGCGCGGATGCCGCAGCCATGCCTCGACGCCGGCACTGAACGCCGAGGCCGGAATGCCGGGGCGGAAGGGTTTCAACGGCGCGGCAATGAAGGCCGCGATCACGCTGAGCGGGTGCGCCGCCGCGGCGATCGCGCCGAGCGCGGCGAAGCCGCCAGTGAACAGCACCCACGCGAGCACGGCGTCGGTTCCCGCGCGCGCACCGCGGGTGAAGGTGAAGCCGATCGCGGCCGCGATGATCACGAACACGGCGACGGCGATCCATTTCGGCCACGGCGATGCCGGCGGCAGGGTGCTGAGTTTTTCCAGCAGCGGCCGCGGCATGTCGGTCTGCGTCGCCAGCTCGCGCTCGATGCCGGCGAGATGGCCGGCGCCGATCACCACCAGCACGCGTTTCGCACTGCCCTCGGCGGCCTGCTCGCGCAGGCGCGCGGTCATGTAGCGGTCGCGCTCGCCGATCAGCGCGTCGTACAGCGGCGGCGATTCGCGCGCGAATTCATTGAACATGCTGCCGAGCAGGTCGCCCTGCTTGAGCTTCTCGATCTCGTCCTCGGCCACTTCCTCGCGCGTCAGCAGGCTGGCGCCGAGGCCGCCGATGATCGACAGGCGGTCGACGAAGCCGACACTGCGATAGGCACGTTTCAGCGTCACGCCGATTTCGCGATCGATCAGCCAGATCGGCAGCGCGCGCGCGTCGGCGCCGTCGATCGCCGCCTTCATTTCCGCGCCGGGCTCGATGCCGAACTGCTCGGCAAGGCGGCGCTGGAACGCGGACAACGCGAGATTGGCGGCGACCAGTCCTGCCTTGCCCTGGCGGATTACCTGGAACAGGTCGAGTTTGCGGAACGCGTCCGGATCGCGCATCGACTGATAGCGCGGTTCGCACAGCTCGACCGCGACGGCATCGAACGGTTCGCGTTCGAGGATCGCGCGCACCGCATCGGCACTGACGCGCGACACATGGGCGGTGCCGAGCAGCACGTATTCGACCTCGCCGCGGCGTACGCGCGCGATCGGCTGTTCGGCCAGCACGTCGACCGCCGGCGCGTCGGCTGCGCTGGCTTCACCGGATTGCTCCGGCGCTGCGGCCGGATCCACTGCGGACATGTTCAATCGCGGAACCGTCGGGTCAAGTCAGCATAGGCATCGATGCGGCGATCGCGCAGGAACGGCCAGATGCGGCGCACGTTTTCGCTGCGCGCCAGATCGATGTCGACCAGCATCAGCTCGCGTCGATCGGTCGAGGCTTGCGCGAGGAATTCGCCCTGTGGTCCGGCGACGAAGCTGGAACCCCAGAATTGGATGCCGCGGCCTTCATCCGGCGCCGATTCGAAGCCGGTGCGGTTGCACGCGAGCAGCGGCAGGCCGTTGGCGACCGCGTGGCCGCGCTGAACGGTGATCCAGGCATCGCGCTGGCGGTCTTTCTCATCCTGCGCATCGTTCGGATCCCAGCCGATCGCGGTCGGGTAGAGCAGCAGGTCGGCGCCGGCCAGCGCCATCAGGCGCGCGCCCTCGGGGTACCACTGGTCCCAGCAGACCAGCAGGCCGAGCTTGCCGACCGAAGTCTGGATCGGTTCGAAGCCGAGGTCGCCCGGCGTGAAATAGAACTTTTCATAGAACGCCGGATCGTCCGGGATATGCATCTTGCGGTACTTGCCGGCGATCGCACGCGCGCGATCGAACACGACCGCGGTGTTGTGATACAGGCCCGCCGCGCGGCGCTCGAACAGCGAGGCGACGACGACGAGTTTCAATTCCTCGGCGAGCGCGCCCAGGCGTTCGCTGCTCGGACCGGGAATCGATTCGGCGCGGTCGAATTCGTCGACACTCTCGTGCTGACAGAAATACGGACCGTTGTGCAGTTCCTGCAGCAAAACCAGTTGCGCACCGGCTGCCGCCGCTTCGCGCAGGCCGGCCTCGATCGCATCGAGGTTCGCATCGCGGCTGCCGCGGTCGGTTTCCTGCAGCAGGGCGACTCGGAGGATTTTCGGGGGCATGAAGAGGGACGCAGCGTCGACAAGACATCAATTTTAGCGCGTATCGATGGCGGACGTATGCGCACATCGGCGCTCTCGTACTCGACGACGCTGCGCGGGAACGGCGCAGTGCGCGCGGCCGCGAACGCGGTCGAGAAGAAGCGTGCCCGTGTTCGGGCGTGCGTCAGCCGGCCAGCGCGCCGGCTGGGATCTGCATGGTCAGGCAGTGCACGCTGCCGTTCTGCCAGATCAATGGGCGGGCGTCGACCGCGACGACCTGCCGGCCCGGATGCGCGGCGGCGATGACCTTGGCCGCTTCCGCGTCGGCAGCGCCGCCATAGGACGGCATCAGCACGCCGCCGTTGACGATCAGATAGTTCGCGTAGGACGACGCCAGGCGCCGGCCCTCGTCGACGATCGCGCGCGCCCACGGCAGCGGAAACAGCCGATACGGCTGCCCTTCGGCGGTGCGCAGGCGGGCGATTTCCTCGTGCATGCGCGCGAGCTCGTCGTAGTGCGGATCGGCCGGGTCGTCGCAGGTCTGGAATACGATCGCATCGTCCGGCGCGAAACGCGCCAGCGTATCGATGTGCGCGTCGGTGTCGTCGCCTTCCAGATAGCCGTATTGCAGCCACAGCACGCGGGTCGCCCCGAACGCATCGAGCAGCTGGGCGTTCATGTCCTCCAGCGACATCTGCGGATGGCGCTGGTGCAGGCAGCGCCAGGTGGTCAGCAGCGTGCCGTTGCCGTCCGACTCGATCGCGCCCCCCTCCAGCGCCCAGTCGATGCGGCGATGCTGCGCGGCACCGAACACGCCGTGCGCCAGCAGTTCTTCGATCAGGCGATCGTCACGGCCGCCTTCGAACTTGCCGCCCCAGCCGGTGAAGCGGAAATCGACGAGCTTGAAACCGGTGCCGTCGCTCAGGGTGAGCGGCCCGGAATCGCGCAGCCAGGTGTCGTCGTACGCGGTTTCGACGTAACTCACGCGCGCGGAGTCGACCCCGGCTGCCGCCAGCAGTGCCGCGGCACGGGCGCGCACCTGTGCGTCGGCGACGCAGATCAGCAGCGGTTCAAAGCGGGCGATGGCGCCGGCCAGCGCAACGTAGGCGGTTTCGATCTGCGCCAGGCGTTCTGCCCAGTCGGTGCCGGCGTGCGGCCAGGCAATGATCACCCCTGCCTGCGCTTCCCATTCGGCAGGCAGGCGGAAAGCCGTGTTCATGCGCTCAGGATTTCGGCGCGGTACTGGCCGTATCGAGCACGCTGTGGATCACGTGGCTGCGCTCGAAGTAGACCGTGTAGCCGTGATAGCGCCAGCGATGGATGACCGGATGACGCGGGGCGTCGCCGCCGGCGGACGGCAGCTTTTCGACCGGGGCGCCAAAGCGCTTCTCGACCTGGGCCATGCTCATGCCGCGGCTCGGCACATTGCCGTTCTCGACCATTCGGTGCGATTTTTTCGCCGGCGTCGCCAGGGTTTCTGCGTGCGCGGCGGGCAGCAGCGCGGCGCTGGAAAGCGCTGACACCGCCACGAGAATGAACTTCATGAACATGGCTCAACCCCCTGTTGCTAAAGGACGAATGATCGATGGCGCAGTTCCAGCCTGCGCCTTTGTAGCAGAACCCGGCGAGCGCTTCCATGACAGCCGTTGCAGCACCCGCACGACGGGGTAGTACCCCCGGAAAACGAAAAGGGCCGCAGAGCGGCCCTTTTCCGTCAATCCGTCGGCGACGAGCGCTTCAGCGCTGGCGCGCCTTGAAACGCGGATTGCTCTTGCAGATCACGAACACCTTGCCGCGGCGGCGAACGACCTTGCAGTCGCGATGGCGCTTCTTTGCGGACTTGAGCGATGACAACACTTTCATGGAACGCCTCGCGACAGTTTCTGGGACACGGGAAACGGGAAAGTATAAGGAAATTTCCCGCATATGCAAAGCCTTGCATGCGTCCGTCGCGGGGCCTGCGCGCACAACATGAACAAACTTACATCGAGACGAGGCGCCGGATGCCTTGCTTCGCCGCCGAAATTGCATAGCGTAGAGGGATGCCAAGAGTCCTTACCATCGAAGACGACGCGGTCACCGCAGGCGAGATCGTGGCCGAATTGAAGAGCCGCGGCAACGACGTGGACTGGGTCGACAATGGCCGCGAAGGCCTCAAACGCGCCATCGAAGGCGACTACGACGCGATCACGCTCGACCGCATGCTGCCCGAACTCGACGGGCTCGCCCTGGTCACCGCGCTGCGCCGGGCCGGCGTGCAGACGCCGGTGCTGATGATCAGCGCGCTCAGCGATGTCGACGAGCGCGTGCGCGGCCTGCGTGCCGGCGGCGACGACTACCTGACCAAGCCGTTCGCCCCGGATGAGATGGCCGCGCGCGTGGAAGTGCTGCTGCGGCGCCAGCATCCGTCGGCGCGCGCGACCGTGCTCGGTGTCGGCGACCTGCAGCTCGACCTGATCGAGCGCAGCGCCCGGCGCGGCGGCCAGATGCTCGAACTGCTGCCGCTCGAATTCCGCCTGCTCGAATTCCTGGTGCGCAATTCCGGCCAGGTGCTGACCCGCACGATGATCTTCGAGGCCGTCTGGGGCTATCATTTCGATCCAGGCACGAACGTCATCGATGTGCATATCGGCCGCCTGCGCAAGAAGGTGGACCCGCCCGGAATGCCGCCGCTGATCAAGACCGTGCGCGGATCGGGATACCTGCTTGCTGAAACTGAGTGACCACTGGCGCTCCGCCACCACCCGCCTGATCTTCATCTACGGCGCGTTCTTCGTTCTGTGGAGCGTGCTGCTGATCGGCGCGGTGTACTGGGAAACCAACAGTTATCTGGAGCGCGTCGTCGACGAGATCGTCGTGCAGCGGGCGCAGTACCTCAAATCCATCGACCGCGGCCGCCTGCCCGAGGCGCTGGAGGCGACCGGCGCGCTCGATCTGCGCGGCGTGATGTCGCTCGGCCTGTTCGACACGGGCGGGCATCGCATCGAAGGCAATATCGAACACCCGCCGGCCGATCTGCCGGTCGACGGCCTCATCCACGCGTTGCCGAACGGCCTGCAGCGCAGTGGCAACGAGCAACGCCAGCCGGCGCGCGGCCTGGCTACGCGCCTGCCGAGCGGCGAGCTGCTGGTGCTGGCGCGCGATACCCGCGTGATCGACCAGATCAGCGCGATCCTGCGTCACGCGCTGCTGTGGGGGCTCACGCTGACGATCATTCCGGGCGTGGTCGGCGGCTTCTACCTGAGCCGGCGGCCCCTGCGCCGCGTGCGCGAGATCGAGGCGGCGATCCAGCCGATCGCGCGCGGCGATCTCGGCCGCCGCCTGCCGGTGTCCAGGCGTGGCGACGAGGTCGACATGCTCGCGGCGATCGTCAATCGCATGCTCGGCGAGATCGAACGCCTGATCGGCGAGGTCAAGGGCGTTTGCGACAACATCGCGCATGATCTGCGTACGCCACTGACGCGGCTGCGCGCGCAGCTGCATCGACTCAAGCAGGGCGGCGGGGAAGACCCCACGGCGACGCTCGAACGCTGCATCGGCGATGTCGACTCGCTGCTGGAACGCTTCCGCGCACTGCTGCGCATTTCCGAACTGGAAGACCTGCGTCGCCGCGCCGGTTTCGGCCGCGTCGACCTCGGCGAAATCCTGCGCCAGGTACACGAACTGTATGTGCCGCTCGCCGAGGACAGCGGCATCGCGTTCCGCCTCGAAGCCTCGCAGCAGACCTGCGTGCATGCGGACCCGAACCTGCTGTTCGAGGCCTTCAGCAATCTCGTCGCCAACGCGATCAAGTTCACCCCGCTCGGCGGCAAGGTCTGCGTGCGCGCGTCGGCCGACGTGAAAGGTCCGCGCGTCGACATCGTCGACAGCGGCCCAGGCATTCCCGCCGGCGAGCGCGAAGCAGTGCTGCAGCGGTTCTACCGCAGCGAGAGCGACCGCGAGACGATGGCGCAGGGCCATGGACTGGGGCTCAGCATCGTGTCGGCGATCGTGCGACTGCACGGCTACCGTCTGCTGATCGGTGCGAACGAGGGCGGCGGCGCACGCGTCAGCGTGTACTGCTGGAACGATCCGATGCCAACCGCTGCAGTCTCCTGAGCGCGCCTGTACTGACCGACCCGCCACCGCGAGGAATTTCCATGGGGCCATTGATCCTGCTGCTCGGCGTCGGAATCATCGCGCTGGTGCTCGTCATCATCGTCTGGCGCAAGGCGCAGGAGCCGGCACGCGCAAACGCCAGTGCCGACAGCGGCGACGCCAGCCTGATCTACGACGCCGCCACGGCACCGTCGGCGGGACACGACAATGATTACTGCGCAGACGGCGGTTCCGATTCGTCCGGCGGCGACTGTGGCAGCGACGGGGGCGGCGGCGGCGATTGACGCCTGGCCGGCTGACGCGACACGGGTTCGGCCCGCCGCGCCAGATGAAGTTTTCTTAATCGCTGCGGGGCTTGGCTTGGCGGTCGGCGGCGCATACCTTGGTGCGTTGCATCAACCCCTGTCCTGGTATCCGCATGATCGGAATCGTCCGCATCGCGCTACAGCGCCCCTACACGTTCATCGTGCTGGCGCTGCTGATCCTGCTCATTGGTCCACTCGCCGCGCTGCGCACGCCGACAGACATTTTCCCCGAGATCCGCATTCCGATCATCGCGGTCGCCTGGCAGTACACCGGCCTGCCGCCGGACGAGATGGCCGGCCGCATCACCACGCTGTACGAGCGCGTGCTGACGACCACGGTCAACGACATCGAGCATATCGAGGCGACCTCGTACAACGGCTTCGGCATCGTCAGGATCTTCTTCCACCCCGGCGTCAACGTGGCCACCGCGAATGCGCAGGTCACCGCGATTTCGCAGACGGTGACCAAGCAGATGCCGGTCGGCACGACGCCGCCGCTGATCCTCAACTACAACGCGGCGACCGTGCCGATCCTGCAGCTGGCGCTGTCCGGCCAGGGCCTGTCCGAACAGAACCTGGCCGATCTCGGCCTCAATGTGGTGCGCACGCGCCTGGTCACGGTCGAGGGCGCGGCGATCCCGTATCCGTTCGGCGGCAAGAGCCGCCAGGTGCAGATCGACCTGGATTCGGCCGCGCTGCAGGCACGCGGGCTGACCGGGCAGGACGTCGCCAACGCGCTGGCGGCGCAGAACCTGATCACGCCGGTCGGCACGCAGAAGATCGGCTCGTTCGAATACACCGTGCAGCTCAACAACGCGCCATCGGCGATCGAAGAGCTGGGCGCGATGCCGGTCAAGGTGGTCAATGGCGCCACCGTCTACATCCGCGACGTCGCCAATGTGCGCGACGGCAACTCGCCGCAGACCAACATCGTGCATGTCGACGGCGCGCGCTCGGTGCTGATGTCGGTACTGAAGAACGGTGCGACGTCCACACTGGACATCGTCGCCGGCATCAAGGCCAAGCTCGCCGAGATCAGGCCGACCTTGCCCGAGGCGCTGACGATCAAGCCGGTCAACGACCAGTCGCTGTTCGTGCGCGCGGCGATCAAGGGCGTCGCCTTCGAAGGCGTCATCGCGGCGCTGCTGACCAGCGTCATGGTGCTGCTGTTCCTCGGCAGCTGGCGTTCGACCCTGGTGATCGCGGTATCGATTCCGCTGTCGGTGCTCGGCGCGATCATCTGCCTCGCCGCATTCGGTGAAACGCTCAACATCATGACCCTCGGCGGCCTCGCGCTCGCCGTCGGCATCCTCGTCGACGAAGCGACGGTGACCATCGAGAACATCAACTGGCACCTGGAGCATGGCAAGGATGTCGAGACGGCGATCATGGACGGCGCCGCACAGATCGTCGTGCCGGCCTTCGTCTCGCTGTTGTGCATCTGCATCGTGTTCGTGCCGATGTTCTTCCTGCAGGGCATCGCGCGCTTCCTGTTCGTGCCGATGGCCGAGGCGGTGATCTTCGCGATGATCTGCTCGTTCATCCTGTCGCGTACGCTGGTGCCGACAATGTCGAAGTACCTGCTGAAGCCGCATGCGCCGAGCGTCGACGAGCACGGCCACGCGATCCACCCGGCGCCTTCGCGCAATCCCCTGGTGAATTTCCAGCGCGGCTTCGAGCGCCGCTTCGAGAGCTTCCGCTCGGGCTATATCGAGCTGCTCAAGCTCGCGCTGCTGAATCGCAAGGTCTTCGTCACCGGCTTCCTGCTGTTCATTGCCGCCTCGTTCCTGCTGACGCCGTTCCTCGGCCGCAATTTCTTCCCGGCGGTCGACGGCGGACAGATCCTCATGCATGTGCGTACCCAGATCGGCACGCGCGTGGAGGAGACAGCGAACCAGTTCGCGCTGATCCAGAAAGCCGTGCGCGAAGTCATTCCGCCGAAGGATCTCGACGTGATGGCCGACAACATCGGCCTGTCGATCAGCAGCATCAACCTGACCTACAACAACACCGGCCTGGTCGGTTCGCAGGACGGCGACATCCAGATCGCATTGAAGGAAGGCCATCGCCCGACCGCGGACTACGTGAAGAAGTTGCGCGAGCAGCTGCCGCGGCGTTTCCCCGGCCTCACCTTCACGTTCCCGCCGGCCGATATCGTCAGCCAGATCCTCAACTTCGGCTCGCCCGCGCCGATCGACCTGCAGATCCGCGGTTCCAATCTCAATGCGAACTTCGACTACGCCAACAGTCTGCTGACGAAGATCCGCGCGATCCCCGGCATTGCCGACGTGCGCATCCAGCAGGCGCGCACGAGTCCGTATTTCGACGTCGATCTCGACCGCACGCGCGCGCAGGAACTCGGCATCACCACGCGCGACGTGACCAGCAGCCTCGGCGTGAATCTCGCCGGCAGCAGCCAGGTCGCGCCGACGTTCTGGCTGAATCCGCAGAACGGCGTGTCGTATCCGATCGTGATCCAGGCACCGCAGTACCGCCTGGACACGCTCAACGCGCTGGCGAACCTGCCGATCGGCGGTGCCGGCGGCACCTCGCAGGTGCTCGGCGGCGTCGCCCGCTTCACGCGCACGACCGGCAATGCGATCGTCAGCCAGTACGACATCCAGCCGCTGATCCAGATCAATGCGGCAACGCAGGGACGCGACCTCGGCTCGATCGCGACCGACGTGCGCCGCGTGATCGCCGATACCGCCGACCAGGTGCCGAAGGGTTCCAGGGTGGTGCTGCTCGGCCAGGTCGAGACGATGAAGAACGCGTTCCTCGGCCTGCTGTCCGGCCTCGCCGGCGCGATCGTGCTGATCTACCTGCTGATCGTGGTCAATTTCCAGTCGTGGAGCGATCCGTTCGTGATCATCACCGCGCTGCCCGCGGCGATCGCCGGCATCATCTGGATGCTGTTCGCCAC
>DASWPR010000566.1:0-5123 GCA_036398455.1 Dokdonella sp. | reverse complement strand
GATCAGCGCGGCGATGGGTTCCCGCGCGTGCTCGGCCTGGCCGCCGACATCGGGGCGGTCGAGGTCGGCGGCGCCTCCGATCGGATCTTCGCCGATGGATTCGATTGAGGCGACGGTTCGCACGATCCCGCGAAGTTCACCTGCGATGCGCCGGGCGAGCGGTTGTCGCAGACGGCCGCGGCCGGGTCGAAGCCGTTGCGGAAGATCGTGTCCGCCGTTCCGCCGCCGGCGCCTTGCACGCGCGCGATGAAGATCTGCGAGAAGTCGCGGCCGCCTGCGGTGCTGCCGCCGTTGTAGTAGTCGGCACGTGCGGCGTTGCGCAGCGTTCATCGCGCCGGGCTTAGTTTGGCCGGCCTGCCGCCCGAGGAGCCCGCCTGTCATGCAACTCAAAGGATCCTGCCATTGCCGCCGCGTGTCCTTCACCTGTCAGGCGTATGCGCCGGTGCCGTATCAGCGCTGCTATTGCTCGATCTGCCGCAAGACCGCGGGCGGCGGCGGATACGCGATCAACCTGGGCGCGTGGAAGAAGACGCTGAAAGTGAAAGGGCGCGAACATCTCGGCGTCTATCACGCGCGCATCGAGGAAAACGGCAAGGTGCACATCAGCAGCGGGCAGCGTCATTTCTGCAAGCACTGCGCAAGCGCCTTGTGGATGTACGACCCGGAATGGCCGGACCTGGTGCATCCGTTCGCGTCGGCGATCGACAGCACGCTGCCCGCGCCGACGGAGCGCGTGCATGTCAATCTCGAATTCAAGGCGCCGTGGGTACAGCTGCGACGCGGCAGGCGCGATCACTGCTTCAAGCACTACTCCGGCGAATCGCTGGAAGACTGGCATCGCCGGCACGGGGTGCTAGACGAGAAAACCTAGCGCCCACGCGCGCAGAACGCGCGCGCTAGTGCGGCATGTCGCCAGCGGGGCAGTGCGGCGCGCCGGGCTGCCGTTGGAATCCATCGGCGTAGATCGCGTCGTAGATTTCGCTCGCCGTGCATTGGCCGGCGTTCGCGGCGAGCTGTCCGCGTACGAGCTGCACGATCTGCTGCAGCACCGCGCGGCTGATCGTGCCGGGGCTTTGTCCGGGCGCGGGGTCGGCGATCATGATGATGCCGAACGTGCCGTTGGAGAAATCGACCCAGGGCGCATAGCCGAATGCGCCGATGCTTTCGATCACCGGTGCATCGGTCGAGACGCTGGTCGGCGAAGGTTCGATCCAGGCGCCGATGCCGTATTGGGTCAATCCGTTCGCCGCCGGGGGCGTGTAGCCGGGCGCGGCATCGCCGGTCTGCGAATGATTCAAGGTCGCGATCGCGCTGGCGCTGAGGATGCGCGTGCCGTTGCCGACGCCACCGCCGGCGAGCATCGCGAGCACGCGTGCGTAGTCGTGCAGTGAAGCGCGCGCACTGCCGGCGATGCGATAGTTGACGGTCGGGCCGAGGCCCTGCCAGTCGATCGTGCTGATGCACATCGGTGCGCCGATGTCCTGCCGCCAGCCCTGCTGCCAGTCGACGCCGCTCTGCGCCTGCGCGACGCCGCCGCCGATCTGCATCGCGACACCGCCATACGCGAAGTACGCGCCGACCGGGAGGAAGTTCTGCGGCGACAGGCCGTCGTAGTTGCTGGCGATCTCCTGCACGCTCTGCGCCAGCGTGATCGTGTGATCGGACAGCACCGGATCGTCTTCGTCGTCGCCGTAGCCGGCGGTATGCGAGAACATCTGGCGCAGCGTGATCGGCGCGGCCGTCGTGCTCCACGGATACAGCGGGCCGGAGAGATAGCTCGACAGCGGCGCGTCGAGGTCGAGCACGTGGCGATCGACCAGTTGCATGATGCGCACGCCGGACAGCATCTTGCTCGCCGAGGCGAGCGGCAGCACCGTCGTATCGTCGTAGGCGCCGAAATACTGCGTGTGCCAGAGGCCCTGCGTCGAGCCGATGACGAGGCCGCCATCGCTGATGCCGTCCGCGGCGAGCAGGCCTTGCATCGCCGTGTCGGCGGCGGAGAAATCGCAGCCGGCCTGCGCAGATGTGCACAGGCCGAAGGCGGTCAGGATCAGCAGCGCGCACGCGTGGTCGCTTCGCATCGGACTTCCTTCGTGGGCCGTTTCACGGCGCGTGCCTCGTACAACGCAGGAATGCTGGCGGCGTTGACGCGCGGGTGCGCGCCGGCGGGAATCGCCGCGGAGCGAGTGCGGACTGGCAGTACGACTCAGGCCTCGTTACCGACGTGGACGCACGCTGCGTCTCCTTGCCGTTTGATCGTGCAGGGCGCGTTGCTTGGTGCGTGCGGCTGCGAGCTCATGCGCTCATGCGCGAGTGGCTCAGCGAGATGCGGCTTCGAAAGAAACGGCGGCTTGACCAGCCCGCTGCGCCTGCCGCGTTCGGCCGAGGTCGAGTGCACGACGAAGTGCGCCGCGGCGTTGCCCCGCGAATGCGGGAATCCAGGGTGCTTCACAGAGCCGCGCACTCACCCCGGACAAACTCGTCCTATTTCCGCACGCGCGCATCGGCCCTCAACCGATGCGTCGCGTCGCCCTGCCTGCCACCAGCCACGGGGAGCAGGGCGACGCCGCTCGTTCAATCAGCCCGCATCGAAGCCGTCGGCGAAGATGCGATCGGTGATGTCGGTCGTGCAGGCGACGGCGACATCGCTCACATCGGCTCCGACGACGGCGCCGTCGCCGTTCGTGACGACGCAGGTCTGCGCCGGCGCGCCCGGCTGCACCAGCACGGTGACGATGTAGATGCTGCCGTCGGCGACCGCAGTGGAGAACGTGAAGCTGCCATCGGCCGCGATCGCCAGATCGTCGCCGCCGTTCTGCTGCAGCACCAGGCCGCTGCCGGCGAGGCCGCTGACGCTGCCGCCGATCGTATAGGTGAGCGGCACCGCCGATTGCGTCTCGAATGCACCGATGTCCGCGGCCGTGCCGACTTCGCGCAGGAAGCCGTCGCCGCGCTGGTCGAACACCAGGCCGATCGCATCGTTGCCGGCATCGATGGCCGGGCTGCCGTCGCCCAGCGCATGCGTCTGCGTCGCGCCGCCGTTGTCGGCCAGCGGCTGCAGCAGCGGATCGGCGGTGAGCGTGTCGGGCGGCATGGCCGCCGGCAGGCCGGGCGCGTTCGGCACCAGGTTGTTGGCGCCGCTGACGCTGTCGGGGAATGCCCAGACGTTGTTGGCGTCGCCGCCGGTCGCGTTGCTGGCGACGATCGTGCTCTGCAGTTCGATCTGATAGCTGTATTCGCTGGCGCTGATGCCGGCGCCGCGGAACGAGGCCTGGTTGAATGCGATCGTGCTGTTGCTGATCTGCGCGTTGCCGCCGTCCATCATCAGGCCGCCGCCCTCGTAGCCGGTGTTGCCGGAGATGGTGCTGTCGATGATCGCCGCCGGCGACGGTGCGTACTCGCCGTAGCGCACGGCGATGCCGCCGCCGACGGAGCCGGCGGTGTTACCGCTGACCGTGCTGCTGGTCAGCTGCAGGGCGCAGCCGAAGCAGAGCACGCCGCCGCCGCCCTCGTTGGTGCCGGCGCTGTTGCCGGCGTCGTTGTCGCTGACGGTGCTGCCGTCGAGATACAGATAGCCTTCTTCCGAGGCGATCATGCCGCCGCCGGCCGAGTCGGCGTGATTGCCGGCGATGATGCTGTCGTCGATCTCCACGCTGATGCCGTTGAACACGCGCATGCCGCCGCCGCCGCCGTAATGGTTGGTCGAGCCGACCGAGTTGCCGCCGAGCGTCGTGTTGCGCAGGCGCGTGATGCCGACGACCGCGATGCCGCCGCCCTGCGGCGCGCAGACTTCGCACTCGGAGTCGACCGTGTTGCCGGTGATCAGGCCGCGCTGGATATCGAGCGAGCCATAGGCGTCGTCCGGGTGCGAGCCGACCGCGATGCCGCCGCCGAACACTTCGTAGCTTTCCGATTCGGCGGTGTTGCCGCTGACCATGCTGTCGGTCAGGTCGGTGTCGCCGAGCGCATGGATCGCGCCGCCTTCGGCGATGTTCTGCAGCGAGGTGCCGCCGCCGATGTCGTGGCTGCTCGCGCGGTTTCCGGTGAACGAGTCGTTGGTCGAGGAGAAGCTGCCGCCGGCCGCGATCGCACCGCCGCGCACGCGCAGATTGCCGTCGACCGTGTTGTTGGCGAACGTGGTGTGGCTGAGGATCGCGTTGCCGAGCACGAACACGCCGCCGCCGCTGGTGTTCGCCACCGCGGCGGCACCGGCCGCGCAGGCGACCACGGTCACGTTGCTCAAGGTCACGCTGCCGCTGGCGAGCACGCAGCCGCCGTTGTCGGCGCCGAGCCCGTGGGTCAGGGTCAGGCCCGACAACGTCAACAGGCCGGTGCCTTGCTGCTCGAGCACGCGGCTGCTGTCGCTGCCGCTGATGCTCAGCGCATCCTCGCCGGGGCCGTTCAGGGTCAGGCCGGCGACGCTGGCGGGAATCACGATCGCCCCGCTGGTCAGCGCGATGCTGCCGCAGGAAAGGCCGCCGAGGTCGACGATATCGCCATCGACGGCAGCCGCGACGACGTCGCGCAGGCTGCCCGCGCCGGCGTCGTCGCAGTTCTGCACGACCAGGCTGCCGCCGTGCGGGGTCAGGGTGCCGGCGGCAGCGAGCCCGGCGGCCTGCAGCAGCAGGGTGGAAGCGAGGCAGGCGGCGAGGGGATGCAGGCGCAGCCGCGTGCGGCGTGCGAAAGGAAGGCGCGATGTCGTCATGTGCAACTCCGGTCGATCAGGCGGCCCGGGCGCGCACGCGGCGGCCGGGAGGGACGTTTGCAGCTTGGCAGCGCTCTCGTGTCCGCGCTATTCCGCCGCTGTTCGGCTTGTGTTCGGAGCCTGTTCCGCGGGCTTTCCACGGCCGCCGAAGCGGGAACTTTCCGCGCCGCCGTGGCCGCCATCGAGCGCGATCCGATGCGCAGCCGGGCGTGTGTCACGGTCGCTTGCGCCCTCCGATGCTGCAATCCGCCGCCGGGCACGAGGCGCCGGCCACCTCTTGGAGACCGCCATGCGCCGCCTGTTGCCCTTGTTTCTGCTGGCCGCCGCCTCGCCGTTGCCGGCGGCCTCGTTCTATATCGACCCGCTGCAGGGTTCCGACGGCGGCGACGGCAGCGCGGCCCATCCGTGGCGTTCGCTG
>DASWPR010000565.1:0-4196 GCA_036398455.1 Dokdonella sp. | reverse complement strand
TCGATGTGTTCGTTGATCGACGCGTCCTTGTCGATGTAGGTGTCGCTCGAGGGAACGTAGGCTTCCGGCTGGTAGTAGTCGTAGTAGCTGACGAAGTATTCGACCGCGTTGTGCGGGAAGAACTCCTTGAACTCGCCGTAGAGCTGCGCCGCCAGCGTCTTGTTCGGCGCCATCACCAGGGTCGGCTTCTGGATCCGCTCGACCACGTTGGCGATCGTGAAGGTCTTGCCCGAACCGGTCACGCCGAGCAGGGTCTGCTGCGCGAGGCCGGCTTCGAACGCACTGGTCAGGCGCGTGATCGCGGCCGGCTGGTCGCCGGAGGGCTTGAACGGGGAAACGAGCTGGAAGCGGTCGGCCATCAGGACTCCGGTTGACCTTCGATTATAGACCGCGCCGGCGCGGCCACTTCGGCGCTGCGTGGCCGCTGGCGTTCGCCGGCACGAGGAAAATTCGCACAGGCGGAGATGGTGCCCGACCATCGCTGCGACAAGGCCCCGTTCATAGCATGGCGAACTCGTCAAACGGAGTCCCGCCATGCGCCCATGCCCGCTTCGCCACCGCGGATTCACCCTGATCGAACTGCTGATGACGCTGTGCCTCCTCGCCGTCCTGGCGGCATTCGGCGCACCTGCCTACGGCACGCTGAACGGACGCGCGATCACTCGCAGCGCCAGCGACATGCTGCAGGCGTCGTTGAACGCGGCGCGCATCGCCGCGATCAGCCGCAGCACCTCCGTGGTCGCCTGTCCAAGCGAAGATCAGTTGAGGTGCGATCGGACGACGCAATGGCATCACGGCTGGATGCTGTTCGCGGATGCCGACCATGACGGCGAGCGCTCGGGCGACGAGCCCCTGCTTCATGTCGAGCAGGCGCAGCCGCACAGCGCCGCAATCGTCAGCACGATCGGGCGCCAGCGCCTGACTTACCAGCGCGACGGCCGCGCCGACGGCAACAATCTCACCTTCACCGTGTGCGATCGCGTCGCCGGCGCGGCCGAAGCGATCTCGCTGGTTATCAACATGGCAGGCCGCGTGCGCAGCGCGAAAGCCAGCCCGGAGGCGGCGGACCGCTGCCTGCAAGCCGCTGGATGAACCGGACCGCCCGCTTCACGTGCGCCGAGGCGGCAACGGAAGGCCGTTGCTGGCTGAACGCGGCATGGCGGAGATCCGCCATGCGCTTGATGACTGAGCCGCCACTGCGTGCTATTTGCCGATGAACGGTTTTGGCAATCGGCAGCGTGGGTGTATCGTAGGGCATGGCCGCCCAACCTCCCCGCATCCCGCCGCCGCCGATCCCCCAGCTCGACTGGTCATCGCCGGCCGCGTATCTCGACTCGTGCAACTACTGGCTGGACCGCATGCAGGAATGGCAGACGACCACCCTGCCTGAATGGATCGAGCAATCGCGCCGCTACCTGTTGCAGCGCGCCCTGCTCGATCCGGAGACGAAGGTCAGCCTGCCCGACGTACGCATCGCCACCGCGTCGATTCCGGCGCAGCCGCTGTTCGCGGTGCCGGAAATGCGCCTGCCCTCGATCGACTGAAGCAGAACCGGCGAACTTCCGGCCACGATGAGCGCGCACCCTTCGAACGCGCAGCAGAGCTGCGCGCATCGGGACTGCGGCTGCAAGGTGCAGCCCGGGCAGCGCTATTGCAGCGAATATTGCGAGCAGTCGACCCGCAACACGCACGATTCACACGACGGCGTATGCGAGTGCGGCCACAACCCCTGCGGGGAACGCTGACCCGCCGTTGGCCAGGCCGCAACGACCAGCGGCGAGTGGATCTTCCCTGCGACTCGATCTGCGAATCGACGCCGCCGCCGCCAGTGCGCAACGAGCGCCAGGCCGCGCTCACTCTCCTCAGTCTGCGCTCGCCTCATCCGCGCCCAGCGAAGTACCTGGCGCGCGCTCGTCACGCTGCAGGTTTTCCCAGGCTTCGCGTTGCAGACGCTGCAGCGTCTTCAGGAAATCGGGTGAACTCGCATCGAGATGATCGAGGCCCAGGCGCGTCAAGATATCGTGACTCATACGTTTTCCCTGTTGCAGGTTTGATCTCGTTGGCGAGCGCGCCGCAGCTGACACGCTCCGCTCGAATGTGACATTTGCCGGCGGCGCGCTCAGCGCGACCATCCGGCGACGCGGCGCTCCGGCTTGCAGTACGTGCTCTTGCAGTCGCCGAGGCCGGGAATGCTGGTCGCGATGCTGGTGTTTTCCGGGCGTATCGACAGCAGCGCCGCCACCACCGGAAGCATGCTGCGAAGGCTGACAATGGAAAGGCTATACAAGTGGACCCAGCGGCTCATGACGAACTTTCTCCCAGTATTGCGCCGACACAAGCAAGGGACGGGCCAAATCGGGAAACGCCTGTCCCGCGCGCGAAAGCCAGGCGAAAGGCGGACGGTTCAAGCTGAAACGAGAGCGTGAACGGCCAGCGCCCCTGCGATGCGGCCACACACGGATAGTTTGTTAACTTTTGTTTTTGTGATCGCACCGATGATCAAATCTTCCGAGTTCTACCTGCGCGGCGGCCGCTCCGGCGTCCTGCTGATTCATGGATTGACCGGCACGCCGACCGAAATGCGCTTCGTCGGCAATGGCCTCAACCGCGCCGGTTTCAGCGTGCTCGGCATGCAGCTCGCCGGGCACTGCGGCGACGAAGCCGATCTGCTCGCGACCGGCTGGCACGACTGGTACGCCAGTGTCGTGGCGGCGGCCGAACGTCTGCGCGAACAGGTCGATCACCTGTTCGTCGCCGGCCTCTCGATGGGCGCGGTGCTCGCGCTGAAGCTCGCGCTCGACCAGCCGCGCGCAGTCGACGGCGTCGGCCTCTACGGCACCACCTTCTTCCACGATGGCTGGGCGACGCCCGGCATCGGGCGCCTCGCCTTCCTGCTGCCGCTGCTGACCTCGCTCGGCATCGGCCGCGGTCGCGTGTCGGCGGAAACCGAACCCTATGGCATCAAGGACGAACGCATCCGCAATCGCATCGTCGGCGCGATGCTCTCCGGCGACAGCCAGGCCGGCGGCCTCGCAGGTTTTCCGTGGCCCTCGCTGGCGGAGTTCCAGCGCTTGTCGCTGCACGTGCGCAACCGCATCGGCCGCGTGCGCGCGCCGTGCTTCGTGGCGCATTCGTCGAACGACGACGTCGCCAGCCTGCGCAACGTGCGCATCGTGCAGAACGGCGTGCATGCGCCGGTCGAGACGCTGCTGCTCGACAACAGCTACCACATGGTCACGGTCGATCAGGAGCGCGGCAAGCTGATCGAGCGTTCGGCGGCCTTCTTCCATCGCATCGCCGAACGCGCGCCGCTCGAACTGCCGCGCGGCGCCGCCATGGCGACCGCGATCGACTGATGAAGGCCATGCGCGCGGACGGGGCGGCGCCAGGCTTCCACAATCTGCTCGAACCGGCCGCCCTGGTCGGACATTTTCTCGCGCATCCGCCGCAGGATTTCACGGCGCTGACGACGCCGCTCGGCACGCCGGCGTTCATCGCCCGCTTCGACCTGCTGACCACCGCGGACGACGCGCTGCGCCACCGCGTCACCGCCCTGCCCTTGTATCGCTGGTGGGGCCGCCTGCTGCGCCCGCGCACCTGCTTCATCGGCACCACGGTATCCGAATACGCCCTGCTCCCGGCTGGCGCCGGCGCCGAAGCGCTCGTGCAGGAATGGCTGGCCGGCTACGCGCGTCGCCACGCCTTCCTGATCGTCAAGGACATCCCGCAGGAATCGCCGCTGCTCGACCAGGCCAGCAATGCCTCGGCGCGAGCGCTCGGCACGGCTTGCGAGCACGCCGGTTTCGTGTTGCTGGAAGGCCAGGCGCTGGCCTGGGTACCGATCGATTTCGAATCGACCGACGCCTACCTGGCGCGCCTGTCCTCGTCGCGGCGCAAGGACATCCGGCGCAAGCTGCGCGCACGCGACGGACTCGACATCGCCGAGATCGCGACCGGCGATGCGTTCTTCGCCGACGCCGCCGTGCGCGAAGAATTCTATGCGCGCTATCTCGACGTCTATCGACAGAGCGAGATCCACTTCGACCTGCTGACGCGCGAGTTCTTCGACGCCGTGCTGCAGGACGCCTCGCTCGCCGGCACCGTGTTCGTGTATCGGCACGGCGGCCGCATGATCGGCTGGAACCTCTGCTTCGTCGTCGGCGAAACGCTGGTCGACAAATATGTCGGCTTCGCCT
>DASWPR010000564.1:0-12053 GCA_036398455.1 Dokdonella sp. | reverse complement strand
TGCACGGCTGGGAAGGCAGCGCGAATTCGACCTACGTGGTCAATACCGGCGCGCGCCTGCTGCTCGAAGGCTTCGATCTGTTCCGTCTGAACCTGCGCGACCACGGCGATACGCTGCATCTCAACCGCGAGCTGTTCCATTCCTGCCGCATCGACGAGGTCGTCGGCGCGATGGCCGCGATCCAGCGCGAGTTCGATCCGCGCGCGCTGGCGATCTCGGGTTTCTCGCTCGGCGGCAACTTCGCCCTGCGGGTCGCCTTGCGCGCACCGGCCGCCGGCATCCGCCTCAACTACGCGCTTGCGGTGTGCCCGGTGGTCAGTCCGGCCAGCGGCCTGTTCGGCATCGAGAACGGGCCATGGTTCTATGAACGCTATTTTTTATACAAGTGGAGAAGGTCGCTTCGGCGCAAGCGCCAGCTGTTTCCCGAGGGCGACTGGTTCTCGGATGACGACATGGCGGTCAATCTGCGCGAACTCACGCGCGCCCTGGTGCTGCGCCATACCGATTTCGGCTCGCTCGAGAACTACCTGGACGGCTATTCGATCGCCGGCGACACGCTCGCCGCACTGCGCGTGCCGGCCACGATACTCACCGCCGCCGACGATCCGATCATCCCCGTCGCCGACTTCCGCAAACTGAAACTGCCGCCTCAAGTGGAGCTGGACATCGCCGAGTACGGCGGCCACTGCGGTTTCATCGACGATCTTTCGCTGCGCAGTTTTACCGAGGACTACATTGCCGAGCGCATGCTGGCGCACCTCGGCGACGGCGCGGCCGAGATGCAGCCGGAGCACGACGCGGCCGTGATGGCGTAGGTCAGGTCGCTGCCGCGCCGACGGACGCGGCGCAAAAGCAGAGGGATTCGCGCGTTCGCGGAAATGACGGCAAAGGGTCGTGACGGACGGGACCTTTGCGCCGACGTCAGTCCGCCGGCACCGTTCGCCCTCGCGCCCACTCCCTCAATGCAGCGACGCGCTCGGCCATCAGCACGGCCAGCGGCCGCGTATTGCGCGTCTCCGCCAGCAGTTGCTCCTGGCTGGGAGCCGACTTCCCCGCCGCGGCGTACAACGACGCAACCACGATCTGCTCGATTTCCGCACCCGAGTAGCTGTCGGTCGCCGCGGCGAGCGCCGCCAGATCGTAGTCGTCGGCGCGCAGGTCGCGACGCGCGAGGTGCAGGCGGAAGATGTCCGCGCGCGTCGCCGCATCCGGCAGATCGACGAAGAACACTTCGTCGAAGCGGCCCTTGCGCAGCAGCTCCGCCGGCAGGGTCTGCACGTCGTTCGCGGTCGCGACCAGAAACACGGGCGCTTTGCGTTCGGCCATCCAGGTGAGCAGATACCCGAGCACGCGTCGCGACACGCCGTCGTCGGCGCCGTCGGTCGCCAGCGCCTTTTCGATCTCGTCGATCCACAGCACGCAGGGCGCCAGCAGCTCGGCGTTCTTCAGCGCCTCGCGCAGGTTGCGTTCGGTTTCACCGTGGTATTTGTTGTAGAGCGTGCCGATGTCCAGGCGCAGGAGCGGCACGGCGAAGCCGCCGGCGGTCGCTTTCGCCGCGAGGCTCTTGCCGCAGCCCTGCACGCCGAGCAGCAGCACGCCTTTCGGCGGATCGAGCTTGGCCGCGAGCTTGTCGCCGAGGAATGCCGGCTTGCGCTGGGCGATCCATTGCCGCAGGCGCGCGAGGCCGGCGACCTGGGCGAACTGCGCCGTGTCGTACTCGAAGTGCAGCAGGCCCGCGCGGTCGAGCAGCGCGTACTTCGCGTAGGCGAGTTGCGGCAGGTCCGCCGCAGTCAGCGCGCCATCGTCGTAAATCAGCTTGCGCACGATGCGGCGCGCGTCGTCGAGATCGAGCCCCTTCAGATTGCGCACGACGGCACGTGCGGCTTCGGCGTCAACGACGACGCGGCGGCCGTCGTTCTCGCGCGAATAATTGAAGGCTTCCTCGCGCACCAGGGCGGCGATCGTTTCGGCGTCCGGCAGCTCGAATTCGAAGCGCGTCGCCGCCGCATCGAGTTCGGGCGGCAATTCGTAGCCAGCGCCAACCAGCACCAGCGTGTGCTCGGCGCAGTCCTGTCGCTGCACGATCTCGCGCAGCAGGCGCAGCGTCATCGGGTAGCGCAGGTACGGTTGAAAATCCAACAGCAGAAATACGGCCGCCGCGCGCTGCTGCTTGATCGCCTGCAGCATGAGGCTCGCATCCGGCGGGGTCTCGCGTTCGTCCTCGGCATCGAAGTCCAATCGCTTCAGGCCGTCGGTGATGCTCCAGCGATACAGCGGTCGCTGCGATTGCGCGATCGCATGGCGAAACCCGGCGATCACGCGCGTTTCGGCGGCGGAATCGACCAGCAGCAGCGGCGTGCGCGCACGCAGCAGGGTGACGAGATCTTGGTGGACGGGCACAGCGTTCGAGGACCGGGCGATGGCGGGGAAGGATGCGTTTCGCAAAACGCGCAAGCCTAGCATGCCCGCATGAGGCATAATTCCAAGGCTCCGCGCAGCGGCCTTTGCCGCCGCGTCGGGCGCTCCGTCCCTACGCAAGTACCGCCCAATCCATGCTCAAGGAATTCATCGACCTGCATCGCCAGGGCCGTCTCGACGAGGCCGAGCAGGGTTATCGCGCGCGGCTGTCCGATCATCCCGACGATGTCGACGCGCTGCATATGCTCGGCCTGCTGTGTCATCAGCGCGGCGACAACGAGGAAGGCCTGGCGCTGCTCGAACGCGCACGCACACTCGCACCGGCGGATGCGTCCATCGAGGCGACGCTGGCCGGCGTGTATTTCCGTCGTGGCGACCACGCAGCGGCGAAGCACGCCTACCAGCACGCGCTCGCGCTGAATCCGAACATCGGCGGCGTCCATTCCGGGCTCGGTCAGATCGCGATGATGCAGCGCGAGCTGGGCGTCGCGGAGCAGCATTTCCGCACGGCGCTGCGCGCGGGCGACGATGCGCTGGCGCTGGCCGGACTCGGCGCGCTGACGCTCGAGCGCGGCGAAGTGGACAGCGCTCTCGGCTTCCTCACGCGCGCCGCCGCGCTGGCGCCCGAAGATGCGCTCGTGCAGACGATGCTCGGCCAGGCATTCGCCCAGCGCGGCACGCTGGCGTTCGCCGAGCAGGCGTTCGCCAATGCGCTGCGCCTGCAGCCGCATCTGCATCAAGTGCGCCTGATGCTGGCTGAAATCCTGGTCAAATCGGAACGTGCCGGCGAAGCCGATCCGCACTATCGCGAACTGCTCGGCGTGCCGGGATTCGGCTTCCAGGTCTCCTCCGGGCTCGGCGACGCAGCCGTCGCGCAGGGCCGCCTGGACGATGCGGCCACGCATTACCGTGCCGCGCTCGCGATCGATCCGCGGCAGCCGCTGATGGTGCGCGCGCTCGGCTGGGTGCTGGCACAACTCGACCGCCACGAAGAATCGATCACGGCCTACGACGACTATCTCGCCTACGTACCGGACGACCGCAGCGTGCGCGCGGCACGCGCCGACATGCTGCTCACGCTCGGGCGGTTGCGCGAAGCCAGTGTCGACTGGCAGGCGATCAGCCGGGCCGATCCGGGCGACGTGCAAGCGCACGGCCGTCTCGCGTCGATCGAGGAATCGTTCGGACGATGGGACAGTGCAGACAGCGCAGCGGCGCTTGCCCTGAGCCTGCAGCCCGACGACACGGACATGCTGTTCCTGCGCGCGCGCAGCTGCATACGCCGCGACGACGATGCGGCGGCGCTCGAAGCACTCGAGCGCCTGCGCCGGCAGCCGTTGAACGATGCGCAGACACGCCTGCGCTGGAACTATCTCGGGCGCCTGCATGACCGTGCCGGCGAAGCGGCGGCGGCGGTGCGCTGCTTCACCGAAGCGCAGCGCGACCTGCCCTCTTCACTGCCTGCGCTGGACGATCCGCGCAGCGAAGATCTGCTGGCGCCTCCTGCGGCCGCGGCCGATGCGTCCGCACCCGTGCTGCTGCTGGGCACACCCGGCAGCGGCGTCGAGCTGGTCGCCGCGCTGCTCGCGCAGCAGCCGCAACTGCGCGTGCTGCGCGATCATTTCGGCGCGGTGACGCGTGTCGAAGATTTCGATCGCGCGCGCTTCGGCGTGCCCGGCGCCGCGCTCGGCCCGCACGATCGCGATGCGCTGCGCGAGCGCTACCTGGCACCGTTGCAGGCGACCGAAAAAGGTGCAGCGCGAATCCTGGTCGACTGGTTGCCGCAGTGGGACGCGCGCCTGCTGCACTGGATTCGAAGCGCGATGCCGGGCGTGCGCATGCTCCTGGTCGAACGCGATCCGCGCGATGCGCTGCTGAACTGGCTCGCGTTCGGCTGGGCGCAGGATTTTCCGTGTCCCGATCCCGACACTGCCGCGCTCTGGCTGCAGCGTGCGCGCCGTCATTTGCAGCTCGGCACGGGGTTCGATGCGTCGCAGCGCCTGGCGATCGACGCCGATCGCGCATGGGACGATGCCGCGGCAGCGGCTGAACTTGCGCGCTTCCTCGGCATCGAAATGCTGTCGCGCGATGCGGCATCGAACCCGGCGGCACTCTTCCGCAACGGCCTGCCGACGCGCTTCGCAGCCGGTCACTGGCAACGCTACGGCGAAGCACTCGCAGGACCGTTCCGCCACCTCGTTCCGTGAGGCCATCCATGCGCACGCCCGCCCTTCTCGGTTTGCTTTGCACGGTTTCGATGAGCGCCTGCGCCAGGCCGCCGCAGGCGCTGACCTTGCCCGCCGGTTTTCAGATCGCGACGTATGCCGAGCACGTGGCGGACGCGCGTGAACTTGCGCTGGGCAGCAAGGGCACCGTCTTCGTCGGCTCGAACGACGCCGGCAAGGTGTATGCGCTGACCGATGCGGACGGCGACGGCCGCGCCGAGAAGGTACGCGTCGTCGCCTCGTCGCTGAAGATGCCGTCCGGCATCGCCTTCCACGACGGCGACCTCTACATCGGCGCGGTCAGCCGGATTTATGTACTGCGCGACATCGAGAATCACCTGGACGATCCGCCCAGGCCCGAACCGGTCACCGACAAGCTGCCCACCGATACGCACCACGGCTGGAAGTTTCTCGCCTTCGGCCCGGACGGCCGCCTGTACGTGCCGGTCGGCGCGCCGTGCAATGTGTGCGAGCCCGACCGGGACCACGCCAAGCTGCTCAGCATGAAACCCGACGGCACCGACTGGCGCGACGAAGCGCGCGGCATCCGCAATACCGTCGGCTTCGACTGGCAGCCGGGCACGCACGAACTCTGGTTCACCGACAACGGCCGCGACATGCTCGGCGACGATCTGCCGTCGGACGAACTCAACCGCATCAGCCAGCGCGACGAGCACTTCGGTTTCCCCTTCTGCCATCAAGGCGACACGCCGGACCCCGATTTCGCCAAGGGCCGCTCGTGCAAGGACGCGACGCCGCCGGTGCTCAAGCTCGGCGCGCATGTCGCCTCGATCGGCATGCGCTTCTACACCGGCAGGATGTTCCCGCCCGAGTACCGGGGCGCGGCGATCATCGCCGAGCACGGCTCGTGGAATCGCTCGAAGAAGTCCGGCTATCGCGTGATGGCGGTCGAACTCGATGGCGCCGCGGTGAAGAACGATCGCCCGCTGGTCGACGGTTTCCAGCAGGACGAAAAAGTATCCGGCCGGCCCGCCGACGTGCTGGTGATGCCCGACGGCGCGTTGCTGGTGTCGGACGATCTGGCCGGTGAGGTCTATCGCGTCAGTTACGCCGCCTCCAAGGACAAGTGAACGCCATGCACCTGCGCAGCGACGATTTCCGCGACATGCAGCCGATTCCGGACGGGCTCGCCTTCGGCATGCCGGGCGCGGGCGGCGAGCCGATCGTGCTGTCGGCCAACCGGAATCCGCACTTCGCCTGGTCGGACGTGCCGGAGCACACGCATTCGTTCGTCCTTCTGTGCGTCGACCCCGACGTGCCGAGCGTCGGCGACGACGTCAACCAGCCGGGCCATCGCGTCGCCGCCTCGCTGCCGCGCGTGGAATTCGTGCACTGGCTGCTGGTCGATATCCCGCGCGAATGCCGCGAACTCGCCAAGGCGAGCTGCAGCGACGGCGTGGTCGCGCATGGCAAGCGGACACCGCACGGACCGCCCGGATCCCGGCAGGGCCTCAACGACTACACCGGCTGGTTCGCCGGCGATGCCGACATGGCGGGCGACTATCTCGGCTACGACGGGCCCTGCCCGCCGTGGAACGACGAACGCCTGCACCACTATCATTTTCGCCTCTACGCGCTCGATAGCGCCTCGCTCGACGTGCCTGCGCGTTTCACACTCACGGACGTGCGCACGGCAATGCGCACGCACGTGCTCGCCGAGGCGGCCGTGACCGGCACCTACAGCCTCAATCCGGCCTTGCGCCGCTGATCCTCCCTCCATCGAAACGCCCGAGTCCCGCATGAACCAGACTTCCATCGATCCGCCCAACGACCTCACTGCGCGCGGCCGCGCGGCCTTCGACCTGGCGCAGCAAGGGCGGGGGCTGGAAGCGGAGCGCGCGTATGCCGACCTGCTGCGCGATGCGCCGGGACACGTCGACGCGCTGAATTTCCTCGCCATCCGCGCGCATGCCCGCGGCGATCGCGCCGAAGCCCTGCGCCTGCTGGAGCAGGCGCGCAGGGAGGACGCGACGGATCTGGCGACGCGCACGAACCTCGGCGTGCTCTACCGCGAGCAGGGCAAGCTGGAGGAATCGTTCGAGGCGCTGTCGCTGTGCCTGGAGACACCGCCGGCGGAATCGTTCGTGCCGCGCCTGCGCCTTGCCGAAGTGATGCAGTCGCTCGGCCGCCACCAGCAGGCACTGCCGACCTATTTCGGCGCGATCTGGGCGGCGCAGGGCCGCGGATTCTGGCTCGACAGCGCGACGACACCAGTGGAACTGAGCGCGCTCGTGCTGCACGCGATGCGCTATGTCGAGCAGGGCCGGCGCGCGCTGTTCTTCTCGCTGCTCAACCCCCTGCGCGACCGCTACGGCAGCACCGCGCTCGCCCGCGTCGAAAAGTCGCTGGCGATCTATCTCGGCGATCTCACGGCGCATTATCCCGAGCCGAAGCAGCGTCCGAAGTTCCTCTATTTTCCGGACCTGCCGGCGCCGCGCTACTTCGAGCGCGAACTGTTTCCCTGGTACGCCGAGCTCGAAGCGCAGACGGACGTGATCCGTGCCGAGATGCTCGCCGCGCTCGGCGAGGACAGCGGCTTCGAACCGTTCCTCGGTCATTCCGACGACCAGCGCGCGCTGCAGGATCACCTGCGCGGCGAGCGCGGCACACCCGCCTGGAACGCGCTGTTCTTCCACCGCCACGGCGTTCGCAACGAAGAGAATGCACGCCGGTGTCCGCGCACGGCCGCGGCGCTGGACGCCGCCCCGCTGTGCCGCATCCGCGACCATTCGCCGGAAGCCTGCTTCTCGGTGCTGACGCCGGGCTCGCACATCCTGCCGCATCACGGCGTGACCAACACGCGCGTGGTGACGCATCTGCCGCTGGTCGTTCCCGACGATTGCGCCCTGGTCGTCGCCGGCGAACTGCGGCGCTGGCAGGAAGGCACCTGCTTCAGCTTCGACGACACCTTCGAGCACGAGGCATGGAACCGCAGTGCCGACACCCGCGTGGTCATGCTGCTGGATGCGTGGAATCCCTACCTCACCGAGATCGAGCGGCTGGCGTTGACCGATCTGATCGGCGCGATCGGAGACTTCAACCGCGCCGCCGGCGTCTAGCCCTCACACGCCGGCGGGCAGCGCGACGAGCAGGACCACGCCGAGCACGATGCGGTAGATCGCGAACGGCGTGAAGCGGTGCGTTTGGATATAGCCGAGCAGCCATTTCACGGCGACGAAGGCGGTCACCAGCGAGACCACGAACGCGAGCGCCAGCGCGCTCCAGTCCTCGTGCAGCTGGCCGCCGCTCCGGAACGACTTCAGCAACTCGTAGCCGCTGGCGGCGAACATCGTCGGGATGCCGACCAGGAACGCGAACTCGGTCGCGGCCGCGCGGTTGTTGGCGCCGGCCAGCAAGGCGACGAAGATCGTCGCGGCCGAACGCGAGGTGCCGGGAAACACCGCGGCGACGACCTGTGCGAGACCGACCAGCACGGCGACGCGCCAGGTGATCGCACTGCGTTCGGGCTGCTTGGCGGCGAGCCATTCCGCACCGAGCATCCAGAGGCCGCCGATGATCAGCGCCCACGCCACCGGCGTGATCGACTCCGGCAACTTGAAGCCGAGTTTCGTCGCCGCGAAACCGAGCACCGCGGTGATCAGGAACGCGCCGATCAGTTTCAGCGCGTAGTCGCGATTGTCGGGTTGGCCGAAACCGGTCAACAGCTGCCACAGCCGTTCGCGGTAGATCAGCACGACGGCGAGGATCGCGCCGGCCTGGATCACGACGTTGAACACGTCCGAGCGATGGCCGAGCCAGTGCTCGGCGATCAGCAGATGGCCGGTGCTCGATACCGGCAGGAACTCGGTGATGCCTTCGACGAGGCCCAGCAGGATCGGATTGATGACGTCGCTCACGAATCAGCCTTTCGGTAAGGGGAGTTGGTTAGGATCACCGCCGCGGCAAGCATCGTCGGACAGGTATGTGACGTGCAACACCGTTTTGCTGTAACAAGGCGCGCTCAAGAAGCGTGCAAAAGCGGTCCATTCTTGCACCATATTTGCGCATTATGCGTGTACCACATTTCATCAACCCTTTGAAATATATATATATTTCAGCGATATTTCAGTTGGCACAACCATTGCTGCATATGCAGCACCTACTTCTTGAGGTCTTCCATGTCCGCCCAGAACGTTTTCAAGCTGATCAAGGAAAACGAAGTCGAATTCATCGATCTTCGCTTCGCCGACATGCTCGGCAAGCAGCATCACGTGACCTTCCCTGCGCATTCGGTCGACGACTCGCTGTTCGAGGACGGCAAGATGTTCGATGGCTCGTCGATCTCGGGCTGGAAGGGCATCAATGAATCGGACATGGTGCTGCTGCCGGACCCGGACAGCGCCGTGATCGACCCGTTCATGGCCGACAAGACGCTGCTGCTGCAGTGCGACGTGCTCGAACCCAGCACGATGCAGGCCTACGCACGCGATCCGCGTTCGGTCGCCAAGCGCGCCGAAGCCTATCTGAAGTCGACCGGCATCGCCGACACGGCGTTCTTCGGTCCGGAGCCTGAGTTCTTCATCTTCGACTCGGTGCGTTTCCGCAACGAAATGGGCCACGTTTCCTACGAGATCGAATCGGAAGAGGCCGCGTGGTCGTCCGGCAACGCGTTCGAAGCCGGCAACTCGGGCCATCGCCCCGGCATCAAGGGCGGCTACTTCCCGGTGCCGCCGGTCGATTCGTTCCAGGACCTGCGCAGCGAGATGTGCAAGGTGCTCGAACAGGTCGGCATGATCGTCGAAGTGCATCACCACGAAGTGGCGACGGCGGGCCAGTGCGAGATCGGCACGAAGTTCAACACGCTGGTGAAGAAGGCGGATGAGCTGATCACGATGAAGTACGTGATCAAGAACGTCGCCCACCAGAACGGCAAGACCGTGACCTTCATGCCCAAGCCGATCGTCGGCGACAACGGTTCGGGCATGCACGTGCATCAGTCGCTCGCGAAGAACGGCCAGAACCTGTTCGCCGGCGACCTCTACGGCGGCCTCTCGCAGACCGCGCTGTACTACATCGGCGGCATCTTCAAGCACGCGCGGGCGATCAACGCGTTCGCGAACTCGGCCACCAACAGCTACAAGCGCCTGGTGCCGGGCTTCGAAGCACCGGTGATGCTCGCCTACTCGGCACGCAACCGTTCGGCGAGCTGCCGCATTCCGTTCGTGCACAGCCCGAAGGCGCGTCGCATCGAAGTGCGCTTCCCCGATCCGGTCAACAGCGGCTACCTCACGTTCACCGCGCTGATGATGGCCGGCCTCGACGGCATCCTCAACAAGATCGACCCGGGCGCGCCGGCCGACAAGGACCTGTACGACCTGCCGCCGGAAGAGGAAAAGAACATTCCGACCGTGTGCCACTCGCTCGACCAGGCGCTCGACGCGCTCGACAAGGACCGCGCGTTCCTGAAGGCCGGCGGCGTGTTCAGCGACGACTTCATCGACGGCTACATCGATCTCAAGATGCAGGAAGTCACGCGCTTCCGCGCGGCGACGCATCCGCTCGAATACCAGATGTACTACGCGATCTGAGTTCGCTTTGCCGCTCTTTCCCGCCGCGCGCGGGAAAGAGCGGGTTCATCGCAGGAAGGCTGGCCGGCGAAACGCCGGCCGCAGCAAGGCCATTGGACGAAGACAGCATCACCGAACACCGTGACACGCGCTTATGCAATTAATGCATTAGCAGGCTAGGCGCCGTATTCGTGGATTCGGCGCGAGAGTTTTTTGCAGACAAAAGGAGACCGGGGCACGTACACATTTTGGTTTTGCATCGCGCATGGGGGCGCGATGAATGGGGAGGGGCGCCTGTTGTGGGCGTCGGACCGCGGGACGCGGCGATCGAGAGGCGACACAGCCTCATATGCCTGGAGCTGTCGCGCAAGGAGCGTCGATCCGTGCCGGATGCAACACCGGCGCGAAAGTCCCATCCGACCAGGAGAACCCGCATGCCCGTGTCTTCACGACTCATCGTCCTCGCCTCGGTGCTCTTGTATACCAGCGCACACGCCGACGACGCGCCGCCGAGCGGTCCCGCTCTGACCGGCAACATCAGCGGCGTCAGCGACTACCTGTTCCGCGGCATTTCGCAGACCGACCAGGAGCCCGCCCTGCAGGGCGGCGTCGAGTACGGCAGCGCCGACAGCTGGTACGTCGGCGCCTGGGGCAGCAACGTCAGCTGGCTGTCCGACAACTCCGCGCTCGGCACCAACGTCTCCAACAGCCTCGAGATCGATCTCTACGCCGGCTGGCGCATTCCGTTGAATGCCGACTGGAAGCTCGATGTGGGGCTCTACACGTACTACTACCCGGGCACCTATCCGACCGGATTCACGCGCCCGTACACGACCGAAGCCTACGTCGGCATCAGCTACTCGATCGCCACGCTGAAGTATTCGCACGCGTTCACCAACCTGTTCGGCTTCGCCGATTCCAAGCACAGCGACTACCTCGACCTGTCGGCGAATTGGGAATTCGTGCCGAGCTGGGTGCTCAACGGCCACGTCGGCCACCAGCGCGTGAAGAATTTCGGCGATGCGAGCTATACCGACTGGAAGCTCGGCGTCACCAAGAATTTCGCGAACGGCATCTCGGTCGCGCTCGCCTACTACGACACCAATGCCGAAGAGGCCATCTACACCAACGGCTACAACGATTTCCTGGGACGCAGCACGGGCGTGCTCAGCGTGACCAAGGCGTTCTGATTCTTTCAAGACAGCAGGAGAACGTGCATGAAGCTGATCACCGCAATCATCCGTCCGTTCAAGCTCGACGACGTGCGCGATGCGTTGTCGCAGGCCGGCGTCACCGGCATCACGGTGACCGAGGTCAAGGGCTACGGCCGCCAGAAGGGGCACACCGAGCTGTACCGCGGCGCCGAGTACGTCGTCGATTTCGTGCCGAAGATAAAACTCGAAACCGCCGTACCCGATGCACGCGTCGATGGGGTCATCGAGGCGATCAGCGATGCGGCCCGTACCGACAAGGTCGGCGACGGCAAGATCTTTGTGACGAACCTCGATCACACCGTGCGCATCCGCACCGGTGAGATCGGCGACGACGCGCTCTGAGGTCGCACGCAGCCGTCCGGCTGCGTGCGGAGGAGGCATGGATGCCGACTGCAAACCGCTCCAGGGAAGGCTACTTGAACAGGAGAACACCGCCCCATGAAAAGCAAACTGCCTGTCCTGGCCGCGCTGGCGGCCTGTTGCATGCTTCCGTTGCTCGCCTTCGCACAAGCAGCGGCACCCCCGCCCGTACCGAACAAGGGCGACACCGCCTGGATGCTGACTTCTACCGCACTGGTGCTGCTGATGTCGGTGCCTGCGCTGGCCCTGTTCTACGGCGGCCTCGTGCGCAGCAAGAACATGCTGTCGGTGCTGATGCAGGTGTTCGT
>DASWPR010000563.1:0-6932 GCA_036398455.1 Dokdonella sp. | reverse complement strand
GAGGCGAACGCGAGCGGCCCGGGGCGCGTCGCATACCAGCCGAGCACGAGCAGCCCGATCACGACGAGCGCGCCGACGAGATAGCCGAGCCGCCTGAAACCTGGATGAGCGCTCATACCGTTTTCCTCCCGGCGAGGACGTCGCGATCGATCGGCAGGCGGCGCAGGCGGATGCCGGTCGCTGCATAGATGGCGTTGCAGACCGCGGGAGGCGCCGCCGTCGTACCGGTCTCGCCGATGCCGCCCGGAGCTTCGCCGCTCTGCACCAGATGCACTTCGATCTTCGGCACTTCGTCGATGCGCAGCATGCGGTAGTCGTGGAAATTGCTCTGCTGCACGCGGCCCTTGTCGATCGTGATCTCGCCGTACAGCGCGGCCGTGAGGCCGAAGATCAGCCCGCCCTGCAACTGTGCGATGACCGTATCCGGATTGACGACGATGCCGGTGTCGACGGCGCACACGATACGATGCACGCGCACGTCGCCGTTCTTGTCGACCTCCACTTCGGCGACGGTCGCGATGAAGCTGCCGAAGGCGACCTGCGCGGCAATGCCGCGTCCGCTGCGCTCGGGCAGCGCACTGCCCCAGCCGGCCTTGCTCGCGGCCAGTTCCAATGCGGCGAGCAGGCGCGGCTCCTTGCCGAGCATGCCGCGGCGGAAGTCGAGCGGGTCCTTGCCGGCTTTGCGTGCCAGTTCGTCGATGAAGCTTTCGACCGCGAACACGTTGTTGTTGGGGCCGACACCGCGCCAGAATCCGGTTGGTACAGCGGGCGGCTCGTCGCGCTGGTACTCGACCAGCAGGTTCGGGATGTCGTACGGAATATCCGCGGCGCTGTCGATCGCATCGATGTCGATCCCCTTCTGGAAGGCCGGCGGCAGCCAGCGCGCGATCACCGCGGATCCGGTGACGCGATGCATCCAGCCGGAGATGCGGCCATCGGTGAGGGTCGCCGAAAGCACATCGCGATAGACCGGCCGGTACACGTCGTGCTGCACGTCCTCCTCGCGCGTCCACACCAGCTTCACCGGTGCATCGACCTTCTGCGCGACCTTCACCGCCTTCTCGACATAGTCCACTTCCAGGCGGCGGCCGAAACCGCCTCCGATCAGGAAGTAGTGCACGGTGACCTTCTCCAGCGGCAAGCCGGTCAACTTCGCGGCGACGCTCTGCGCACGCGTCTGCACCTGCGTGCCGACCCACACTTCGCAGGCGTCGGGGCGCACATGCACCGTGCAGTTCATCGGCTCCATCGTCGCGTGGGCGAGCAGCGGCATTTCATAGGCGGCGTCGATGCGTCCGGCGCCGGCGAGCGTCCTGGCGGCGTCGCCGGCCGTCTTCGCGACGACACCGGTCTTCTCGCTCGCGGCGCGCAGCTGTTTCCAGATGAGGTCGGACGAAACGTGCGCGTTGGGGCCTTCGTCCCAGGTGATGTCGAGCGCGGCAAGGCCCTGTTTCGCGGCCCACATGTGATCGCCGACGACCGCGACGAAATCCTCGAACACGAGCACCTGGCGCACGCCGGCCACCTGCTTCGCCCGGGTGTCGTCGACGTGGCCGACCTTGCCGCCGAACACGGGGCAGGCGGCGAGCGTCGCGAACTTCACCCCGGCGGGCATCGCATCGATGCCGTAGAGCGCCTTGCCGTTGACCTTGTCCGGCGTATCGAGGCGCTTGACCGGCTTGCCGATGATCTTGAAATCCGCCACGGCCTTCAGCGGCGGGTCGGCCGGCGGCGTCAACGCGGAGGCATCGCCGACCAGCGAGGCATAGCTCAGCGTGCGCCCGCTGGCTGCATGCAGCACCTCGCCTTGTGCGCTGCTGCAGCTGGCAGGCTCGACCTTCCAGCGCCGCGCCGCGGCTTCGACCAGGATCGCGCGTGCGCCGGCACCGGCCTTGCGCAGCGTCGTCCAGAATGCGCGCACGGAATTCGAATTGCCGGTGACCTGGATCTGGAAGATCGGATTGCCGTACAGCTTATCGCTCGGCGGCGAGGCTTCCACCGACACCTGCTCCCACTTCGCGTCGAGTTCCTCGGCCAGGATCATCGCGATCGCGGTGTAGATGCCCTGCCCCATTTCGGCCTGCGGCATCAGCAGCGTGACCGCGCCTTGCGCGTCGATGCGGATGAAGGCGTTGGGTGCGAAGACGCCCTGCACCTGGTCGGCGGCGGCGAACGGAATATGGAAGCCGAGCAGGAGCGCACCGCCGGCAGCGACTCCGGCCTTGAGGAAGGCCCTGCGCGATGTCGAAGCAACGGCGGAAACGGCGACGTCGGCCTCGGCCGCGTCGCCAACGATCGATGCGATCTCGAGCTCGTCCATGTCAGGCCTCCGCCGCGTGCTTGATGGCATCGCGAATGCGCAGGTAGGTGCCGCAGCGACAGATGTTGCCGGCCATCGCGGCGTCGATATCGGAATCGTCGGGCTTCGGATGCGCCGTGAGCAGCGCGACGGCCGACATCACCTGGCCGGACTGGCAGTAGCCGCACTGCACGACTTCCAGCTGCAGCCACGCCTTCTGCACCTTGGCGCCGACCTCGGACGCGCCGACGCCTTCGACCGTGGTGATCGCGCGGGTGCCGATCGAGCCGACCGGAAGCTGGCACGAGCGCACCGGCGTGCCGTCCAGATGCACCGTGCAGGCGCCGCACTGGGCGATGCCGCAGCCGAACTTGGTCCCGGTCAATCCGATCAGGTCGCGCAAGACCCACAGCAGGGGCATTTCCGCGGGCGCCTCGACACTGTGCGACTGCCCATTGATCGTAAGTGCATACATAAGCGGACCTCCGGTTGACTGGCGTACCGCGCGAAAGAAAAGCGCGGAATCGGCTGGCGGACTTCCTGCGGCAACTCCGTACTCCCTGGCAATGCGAGCTCCCTGCGAGCGGCACTTCACCCGGTCCGTCGGAGGCCGCCGCATCTGCGCTGGAAAAGTTGCGTTATCCAGAAATAGGCACGCAGCGCGACACGCATGCGCTGGGGCGGCTGTGCCTTTATAACCTTTCGCACGCGGGATGCAACCGGCTCAAAGCTCGAGGCCGCGAGCGGCGATACCAAGGTCATTTTTCCCACCATTCCGGCCACGCGGCGAAGCGTCGGCGGGTCAACGCTGGCGGGACGACGCATGCTGGAACGCTGCGACGAGGCTGGCACGGCCGGTGCCGATCCTGCCCGAGGCCGGCCGTGTGCGAGGCCGGCGTGGGGTACGCTGCCTCAAACGGCGCGCGAATAGCGGATGTCCGAGCCTTCCACGTAGGCGTCGAAGCACATCGCTATGTTGCGCAGCAGGAACTGGCCGCGCGCGGTGACGTCGATACGTCGCTGCGCGCGCACGACCAGGCCATCGTCTTCGAGCAGCCGCAGGCGATCGAGCGAACGCTGGAAATACTGCTCGAAGTCGACCCGATGGCGCACTTCGAACGCATCGATGTCGAGCGTTCCCATACACATCAGCTGCTGGATGAGGGAAGCCCGCAGCGTATCGTCGTCGCTCAGGCGCACGCCGCGCACGGTCGGCAGACGGCCGGCGTCGAGTGCCGCCTGGTAGTCGGCGAGCTCTCTCGCGTTCTGACTGAACGTGCCGCCGACGTGACTGATCGCACTCATGCCGAAGCCGACCAGATCGCACGCCGCATGCGTCGAATAGCCCTGGAAATTGCGCTGCAAGGTGCCCGCTTCGGACGCGCGTACGAGATCGTCTTCGGGCAAGGCGAAATGGTCGACGCCGACATAGCGATAGCCTGCACCGGTGAGCGCCTCGACCGTCTGCTGCAGCAGGCCGAGCCGCATCGCCGCATCCGGCAGCTCGAACTTGTCGATCTGGCGCTGCGCCACGAAGCGCTCCGGCAGATGCGCATAACCGTAGGTGGCGATGCGCTCGGGACGCAGCGCGATCACCTGCTCCAGCGTTCGCGCGAACGACGCAGCGTCCTGCCGCGGCAGGCCGTAGATCAGGTCGAGGTTGATCGAGCGGACGCCGCCCTCGCGCGCACCCTGCATGACCTCGCGGGTCTGCTCGACGCTCTGGATGCGATTGATCGCCTGTTGCACGGCCGGATCGAAATCCTGCACGCCGATGGAGATGCGGTTGACGCCGGCCGCAGCGATGCAGCGCACATACTCGGCGTCGCAGTAGCGCGGGTCGAGCTCGACGCCGAACTCGCGGTCGCTGCGCTGGCTGAAGGGAAAATGCCGTCCGAGCGCTTCGACCAGCTCGACGAACTGGCCGGCATCGAGGAAGTTCGGCGTACCGCCGCCGAAGTGCAGCTGCGCCAGGCAGCGGTCGCGATCGAACAACGCGGACACGGCCTCGATTTCGCGATACAGCCGCGCCAGGTAGCTGGCGGCGCGCCGGCGGTCGCGCGTGACGATCCGCGCGCAACCGCAGTAGAAGCACGGCGACGAGCAGAACGGAAGGTGGACGTACGCGGAAAGGTCGCGTGGAACCGGGTCGTCGTTCGAGGCGCGGATCGTCTCGCGCAGATCCGCTTCGCCGAAGTCGGCGCGGAAATGCGGCGCGGTCGGGTACGAGGTATAGCGCGGCGCGTTGACATCGTATTTGGCGACGAGCGCGCGATCGAACGACGTTTCACTGGATGACAGGACGGCATGCATGCGGCGATGTTCCGACGCTTCCGCGGACATCGCCTTGACATGCATCAAAACAATCGGCCATACGATCGACCACCGCCGTCACAGCCGCGCGGCACGCAGGCGCAGCGCGTTGGAAATCACCGATGCGGACGACAGGCTCATCGCCGCGGCGGCGACGACCGGACTGAGCAGCCAGCCGAACAGCGGATACAGCGCGCCGGCAGCGACCGGGATGCCGAGCGTGTTGTACAGGAACGCGAAGGCGAGGTTCTGGTGGATATTGCGCACGGCCGCCCTGGCGAGCCGGCGCGCGCGCAGGATTCCCGCCAGCTCGCCGCCGACCAGGGTGACCTGCGCGCTTTCCATCGCGACATCGGTGCCGTTGCCCATCGCGATGCCCACATCGGCGGCGGCCAGCGCCGGTGCATCGTTGATGCCGTCGCCCGCCATCGCCACGCGCGCGCCTGCGGCCTTCGCCGCCACGATCCAGGCGGATTTGTCGGCCGGCGCCTGGCTTGCGTGCACTTCCCCGATGCCGAGCTCGGCGGCAACGGCTTCGGCAGTCGCCGCACTGTCGCCGCTCAGCATGACGATGCGCAGCCCTTCCTCGCGCAGACGGGCCAGCGTCGCCGCGGCGCCTTCCTTGATGGGGTCCTGTACCGCGACCAGACCGAGCAGTTGCGCGTCGCGCGCGAGGAACATTACCGTCTTCGCCTCGCGACGCAGCGCCTGCGCACGCGCCGCCAGCGGCGCGGGATCGGCCCCGGCCGCCTGCATCAGGACGACGTTGCCGAGAGCGATCGCAGCGCTTCCCACGCGTCCGCGCACGCCCTGCCCGCTCACGGCGGCAAAGTCGTCGGCACGATCGAAGGCGAGCCGGCGCTGTGCGGCGCCCTCGAGAATCGCACGCGCGAGCGGGTGTTCGCTGGCCGCTTCGAGCGAGGCGGCCAGCCTGACGACTTCATTCTCGTCGGCGGCGTCCAACGCAACCACATCGGTCAGCCGCGGCTTGCCTTCGGTCAGGGTGCCGGTCTTGTCGACCACCAGCACGTCGACCGCGGCCAGCGCCTCGATCGCCGCGGCATCGCGAAAGAGCACGCCCGCTTCGGCGCCGCGGCCCATCGCGACGGTGATCGAGATCGGCGTCGCCAGCCCCAGCGCGCACGGGCACGCGATGATCAGCACGGCGACTGCGTTGACCAGTGCATACGCCAGCGGCGGCGGCGGCCCCCAAAGCAGCCAGGCGCCGAACGTCGCCACAGCGATCGCGACGACGGCCGGCACGAAGAACAGCGACACGCGGTCGGCCAGGCGCTGCAGCGGAGCCCTTGACCGCTGCGCCTTGGCGACGAGGTCGACGATCTGCGCGAGCACCGTCGCGTGCCCGACCCGCTCGGCGCGCATCGTCAGGCTCCCGCTGGCGTTGACCGAACCGCCCGTGACGGTATCGCCGGCGTGCTTTTCCAGCGGCATCGACTCGCCGGTCAGCATCGATTCGTCGACACTGCTGGAACCGTCGACGACGGCGCCATCGACCGGCACCTTCGCGCCGGGCCTGATGCGCAGCAGGTCGCCGACTGCTACCTGGTCGAGCGCGACCTCCTCCTCGCTGCCGTCGGCGCGAACGCGGCGCGCCATCGCGGGCGCGAGATCGAGCAGGCGCCGGATCGCCGCCGAGGTTTTCCCGCGTGCGCGCAATTCGAGCCACTCGCCGAACAGCACCAGCGCGACGATCACGCCGGCGGCTTCGAAATACACGCCCACCATGCCGTGCATGTCGCGCATCGCCGGCGGAAACCACGAGGGCACGAACGTCGCCACCAGGCTGAAGCCGAACGCGGCCAGCACACCGAGGCCGATCAGGGTGTACATGTTCGGCGAACCGGACAGCGCGCCCTTCCAGCCGCGCACGTAGTAAGAAGCCCCCGCCCACAGCACGAGCGGCAGCGACAACGCCATCTCCGCCCAGCGCAGCGCATGCGCGATCGCGGCGCTCGCCGGCATGCCGAACACATGCGGGCCCATCGCGATCAGCAGCAACGGCAGCGCGAGTGCCGCGGACACGAAGAATCGATGGCGCACGGCACGCACGTCCGCATAGTCGTCGCCGGCGAGCGTCGGCAGCATCGGCTCCAGCGCCATGCCGCACTTCGGGCAATGGCCGGGACCGAGCTGACGCACCTCCGGATGCATCGGACAGGTGTAGATCACGGCTTGCGCCGCAGGCATCGAAGGCGCCGCGCGCGCGCCGGGATACTGCCCGGGCGCCGCCACGAATTTGTCGCGGCAGCCGCTGCTGCAGAAGCGATGGACGTGGCCGAGATACTCGGCCTGGTACCGC
>DASWPR010000562.1:0-6907 GCA_036398455.1 Dokdonella sp. | reverse complement strand
GCGTCGTCGACGGCGCGTACTCGCCGGCACCGAACACGATGTGCGAGCCGAGCGTGTACGCGCGTGCCTGCACCGAGCGCGCCGCGTGCGCGGCTTCGGCATCGGCGTGCACGCGCACCTGGCTGAAGTCGTATCCGAACCGCGGCTCGAAGAACGCGCGCGCCGTCGCCGCCAGCGGCATGCCGCCGTGCGCCGCCGTGCGTGCAGCCGCAGTCGTGTCGAGCGAGGGCGCAGGGGCAGCCGTGTCGCGCCGGGTGCGGATCGTCTTCTCTTCCTCGTCCCGGCATTGCGCGCACTTGCGCTGCAGCGCCGGCGGCGCAGGCGCGATGGCCGCCGCGGGCTCGGCCATGCGCATGACGGTGTCTGCCATCGCATCGGCTTCGCGCTCGAAGGCGTCGTCCGGCGCGCCCACGCGCGGCTTTCGTTGCAGCGTGCGCGCGGGCGTGTGCGAAAAATCGAACCCGATCGCGGGCGCGCCCATGTCCGCACACGCGTGCTCGACCGGCGCCGGCGAGCGTGCAGCCGCCGGCTGGCGAAGCGGCGCGGGCTGCACGGCGGGTTGCTTGGGTGCTGACGTGGACATGAGTGGGACCGCGCCTCAGCGGCGCGGCCAGGGAATGTCCTTGAGCTTGGGCGTGTCCGCCTCGGTCGAACAGCCGGCGGTGAGGCAGTCGCGCGCCTCCGGCCGTGCTTTCGGATTACGCGCGCTGCCGAAGCACAGTTCGTCGCGCTTGGCGCCGGAAAAACACACGCGCACGTGCAGCGCATGGGCGATCTGCCCGGACAAGTCCTGCATGGCGAGCGGACTCATCTCGATCACCTCCTTGGTGATCTTGCCCTTGCAATCGGCCGCCGTACCCGCCCCGACCATCGCCGTGGGTATCGTGTCCGAACACAGGACGCGCACGCTGTTGCTGCCGAGACTCACGGTCGCGATCTCCTGCTGGTGCGTGGCCGGGCACGAGGCGGCGCCCGCCAGGCCGAGCTGGCTGCGCGCAAAGCTTTCCAGCGCAAACGGCCAGCTGTTGCAGCACGGCTTGAACGGATGCTTCTTGTCGGCAGGATCGACCACGTACTGCCCCGCGTGTTCGCTTTCGCCGACCCTGAAGCCGAACTTCGAACACGTCGTGTCCATGCCCCAGCGCTGCGCGCAGCCCTTCAGGCAGCCGACTTGTTTTTCCGGCGCCGGCGCCTCCTTCGGCGATGCGTCTTTCGCATCGGCAGGCCGGGACGCGCCGGCATCGGCAGGCGCGCCCGCGTCGGCATCGCGTGCCGGCGCCGCATCGGGTATGCCGGCATCCGGCGAACGCTGCAGCAGCGGCGCGATCGCGGCGACGCGGCTGAAATCGAATCCATGCAAAACGGAGCCGTTCACCGGCGCGCCGCGCATCGGCGCGGCGGCGACCTGCGATTCATGCGAGCCGACGCGCGCAGCGGGCGCCGTCCATGATGTCGCCGGAAGCGTCCGCTCCGACATCGCCAGGGAATGCGCGCTTCGCATCGGGCGCACTCCGCTATGCGGGCTTCGGCTTGCGCGGCGTCTTCGCCTTGCCGGCAGCGACCGTCTTCGCCGGCGCCGGCACGATATTCGCCTGCGCGTCGACGAGCGCCCGCGCGCGCACGGCCTGGCACGGCGTCAACGGCCGCAGCGTGCACGTGCACGGCGTCGCACCTAATGTGCGTTGACCATTGGCCTGCGCCTGCCATTCGACGAAGCCGAGCGGCGCGTAGTGATGAGCGGCGCGGCGCGGCGGCAGCACGAGACCGTCGGGCCAGTCGATGCCGCCATCCGGGCCGGCGGCGACGCGTGCCGGAATCAGCCAGTAGTCGCCGCTGCGGTATTCGCCGTCCGCATCGAAGCGCACCTGGATGCCGTCTTCGAGATCGAGCCACGCCGCCGCGTTGGCGACCAGCAGCGGCATGCCGTTGGCGAGGCCGTCGCCGGTTTCGTCCCACGCACGCACCTTGGGATGCAATGCTGCCGTGCGGACGATCGTCGCCGCCGCGGCGGCCGAAGCGGCATCCAGCGTGAGCGTGTCGTCCTCGACCTGGCTGATGCGCACCAGCACGCCGGGAACACCGGCGAGATCGCGCGCATCGTCGGAAAGCTCCACCCACATGCCGGCGCAGAAGCCGCGGGCGTCGGCGACATTCACCTGGTTGCCGGCGCCGCCGAGCCAGGCGCTGGCGACGCTGCCGTTGTCGCGCGACCACTTGAAGGTGGCATCGCCCGCGCTGCCGCCCTGGTGGATCTCGACGCGGTAGAGCTGGTTCTCGGCGCCGCGATAGCGCGCATCCGGCGCGACGATGCACGGCGTTTTCGGCTGCACGCCTTTTTCGAGACGCGCGCCGAGACCGCCTTCGCCCCCGTCCAGCGCCTCGAGCGGCGCCGCGCAGGCCGTGTCCGGACTCTGCTGCAACTGGGCCAGCGCATCCTGCACGCGCTGCAGGCGCGCCTGCAGCGCGGTGGCGTCGCCGCCGGCGGCGGTGACCGCGCTGATCTGCTTTTGCAGCGCCGTCGCACGCGCCTGCAATGCCGTCACGATCTCGCTGAGTGCGCGCGCCTTCACCTGCCACACCACCTTGCTGCGCGTGCAGGTGTCGGGTCCGCCGAGGGCGACCTCGCGCAGGGCCGGCACCTCGATCGCACTCAGATGACGTTCCCACACATCCAGGTAGACCCAGAAGCGATCGTCGCCCGGCGTCTTCACCTTCAGGAAGGCGAGCAGTGGATCGCCGCTGGAGCCGGCCGCCGCGGGAGCCGGCGTGTAGTCCGGCTGCGCGGCGTAATCGCAGCCGTCGCTCTCGCACAGGATGCCGTGCACGTAGTAGCGGCCGGCGCCGATCGCCAGCTTGCCGTCGCTCACGCTGAGCGCGAAGCCACCGTGCGCCAGCGGGCCGCCGTAGTCGCCGATCAGATCGCGCGCGAGCGTGCGCAGGTAGTGCAGCAGGATGTCGGTCTGCTCGTTGGCGTCGGCGTCCAGCGTCACGCGCCCCTGCTGCAGGAGCACGCGGCTGTAGCGGTTCGCGGTGTCGAAACGAATGCGTGAGAAGTCGCCTTTCATATGCGTGTCCCCATCGTGCTCAGGTGGCGTAGAACAGGCCGGCGTCCATGCCGACCGGAGTGTATTCGTCGAGACGCGCGCGCAGGTTCGCCGCGCGCTGCGGCTGGAACAGATCGTGGAAGACGCCCATTTCCGATTGGTCGTCGGCGCCGCGCACGATTTCGGTGGCGCAGTGCAGTGCGAGCTGCGCGTAGGCGGGATGGCCGTAGCGCGTGCTGGTGAAGCGCGGCTTCACGCGAATGCCCGCGTTGTCGAGTGCAGCGCTGCGCTGCGCGTCGCTGGCCGCCTCGTCGAGCGCATCGAGGGCGATGGCGCGCACCAGATCCGGCTGGCAGTGGTAGCGGCGCGGCGTGCGCGAATCCGGCGGTGCGTAGCAGAAGCGCAGGCAGCCGATCTGGCGGCGCGCGACCTCCACGCAGCCGGTGAAGATCGAATTCTCGGCGAGTTCGATCGCGTGCACGGTCATCGCGCCGAATACGGTGCTGCGCAGCACGCGCAGGTGTGCGAAGGCGGCGCGCCCTTCGCCGGCGCCGAGCGCGACGCGGTTGCCGTGGGTGGCGTCGACGATGCTGTCGCTGATGCTGACCGCGTTCGGCGCGACGCGCGTGCGCTCGTGGGTGATCTCGATCGAGCCGATGATGCTGTGCTCGATGCGCAGCGCGGCGCCGCTGCCGTTCATCTCGATGCTCGGCTCGCTCGGCCGCTTGGGTTCGCAGTCGCATTGCAGGCTCCAGCCCGGCACGAGCGTGCAGTGGCGGATCACGATCTCGCACATGTCTCCGGTCGATGTCTCGTTGCCTTCCGCGCCACGCACCTGGATGCCGCGGCCGCCGATCAGCAGGCCGTCGAGCACGAGCCGGCTGCCGGCCGCGCCGGCGACGCGGAACGCGTCCGCGCGATCGGCCATGTAGTCGAGCATGCGCAGCACCGGGCGCACGCGCTCGGCCGCGCGCAGCTGCAGCGTCTGCCCGCTGCCGAGCTGGATATGCACCGGCTCGGTATGCACGGCGCTCTGCACGAACTCGATGACCGCGTAGCGCGGGCTGTCGGTGCGCCATTGCCGCAGCGCCTCGCCGAGATAGGCATAGCCGTCGCCGCCGACGCGGTAGCAGCGGAAGCGCAGCGCGATCGCCTCGCCGTAGCCGGCTTCGAGCAGCAGGCGGTTCGCACGCGCCAGGCTCGCCGGGTTTGCCTGGTCGGCGAGCAGCCGATTCAGTTCGTCGGTGAGCACGAAGCCGGGGAAGCGGTCGGCGCTGTACAGGGCTTCGTCGGCGAGCGCATCGGTGAACGCGAGCGCGAGCGCGTCGAGCAGCGCGGACGACGGCGCGGCCACGCCGTCCCAGGCCGCGATGGCCGCGTTCGCCGGCGCGTCGAAGCGCGCGGCCAGATACACGCTCAACGGATCGGCTGGATGCTGCACACGCTTCAGCACGCCGGGCGCGTCGACGAAGTCGCGCGCGTCGAAGCGCGCAAGGTTGCGCGCCGAGGGCTGCACGATCGGTCGTGCATATTCGCCGCCGCCGATGTCCGCGCTGAAGCCGTAGTGATAATCCACGCGCACGCCCTTGCGCGGCGGCTGGCCCGGCGGAAACGCGAGGCGTCCGCGTTCGGGGTCGAGCGCGACGGTGCCGGCCGCGGCGGTGTAGGTCCAGTCGGCGAGGTCGGCGACGACGACGGCCTCGATCGGGATCGGCTGCGGCGCGTTGCGCGTCGGCCAGCCCGGCGCATGGATGGCGAGGCCGTGCGCGGCGCCGTAATAGTCGGCGGACGTGCGCGCGACCGGCGGATGGCTCTGCACGACGGTCTGCAGGCGCGTGCGCGCGAGCGGCAGCGGAATCTGCAGATCCATGTCCGCGCACGGCGCGCACGGCGGCGCCAGCGCGAACAGCGGCGCATCGTTGCCGAACACGCTGAAGGTGTAGCAGTGCGAGCCGGCTTCCTCGTCGCAATAGGCAGGCGTCGCCGTGACCGGGTACGCGCGCAGCCGATACACCTCCACGCCGATGCTCGGAATGTTGTAGCGGCCGCGGCGGTGGCGCGAATCGACGCGGCGCACATCCACCGTGTGCGCATCCGCGTCGTGGCAGCAGGTATCGCCGCGCTGCCGCTCCGGCGCGCCGGCGATGCGTGCGGTCCGCGCACGCTCCAGATGCAGGTGATCGAGATTCTGCGCCCAGCCGAGGCGGCGATAGAATTCGATCGCGATGGCGGGCCAGCCGGCAACGTCGAGTGCGAGCTGTTCGAGCGCGTGCAGCGTGCCTTTGCGGCGGCGCATCGCGATCGTGTTGGCGACTTCGCGCCGCGGCGTCAGCCAGGCGTTGAGCAGGCGCCCTTCGATGCTGCGCGGATCGCCGGACAAGCCTGCCGCGGGCACCGGCCGATAGCCGATCAGGTCGCCGATGTAGGGCACCGCCCAGTCCGCGCAGGTTTCGATGAACCAGTCGTCGTAGAGCTGGCCGATGTCGTCCTCGACCACCGCGACCTGTTCGCCGATCACGCGCAGCAACGCGCGCAACGGGTAGCCGCGCTGCGCATCGCGGCTGCGATGAAACTCCGGCAGCCATTCGTAGAGGCGGTCGATCGCGGCGGGGTCGCTCATGATGCAAGCTCCAGGATCAGGTTGTCCGCCACATCGGGCAGGTAGGCGATCTGCGCCGGCGTGAAGGAGCCGTCCGCGGCGATGCCGCCGGCGGCGACCTCGATCCACGGCGGCGCGCGGCGTTCGCCGCCGCGCACGATCGCGATTGCGGCGGCACCGTCGCCGCCGCCACCGCCACCGTCGCCGCCCCCGCCGTCGTCACCATTGGCAAGCGCATCGACCGGATCGATGCCGGCGATCAGACGCGCCGAATCGAGCGCGCTCGCCTGCAGGCCGGACACGTGCACGACGCCGCGCACGGATTCGATGGCGGCGAGGATCGCGCTCTCGAACACCGGCTGTGCGAGTTCGCTCGCGGCGAAGCCGAAGCGCGCCAGCAGCGCGGCGCGGATGCGCGGCTGCACGTCTTCCCAGGCGTAGTCCGGGTCGATCGCGACGCGCGCCTGCAGCAGCAGCGCAAGCACGTCGCGCACCTGCACGCGCAGCGCCAGATGCGGATCGCCATAGCGGCGCAGTGCGGCGACGAGGTTCAGATAGAGATCGGAGGTATCGTCGATCGGCTCGTCCCCGATGCCGGCGACGGTCAGGTGCACGATCGATTTTCCATCCGCGTGCAGCAGGATCGCCGCGGACTTGCCGATGCCGGCGAAGCCGCGCGCGAAGTCGGCGTAGTCCTGCACGGAGACCAGCCGGTCCAGCGCCGTCACCGCCAGCGGCGCGTTCGTGCGCGCCTGTTCGAGCGTGTCGGGATCGGCGCCGCCGGAGGCGCGGATCGGATTCAGCACGCCCTTCACGCCGAGCGGCTTGTCGGTCGCCAGCGTGATCTGCGCCGCGCGCACGTTGCCGCTGCTGCCGATGCCGCTGCGATATACCGCGGCGACATTGTCCGGGCCGCTCGGCAGGCGTGCGCCGTGCACGCCGTCGCCGAAGCGCAGCGTGGTCGCCTCGGCATCGTCGCGCGTGGTCGCATACACGCGCGCGGCGGCTGCGGCAACGGCCAGGTCCGCGCTTTCCTTCCACAGCAGCTGGTTCACGCGTACCTGGAGCGTCGAGGCGACGCCATCGGGCGTCGGCGCCGCCACGTAGGTCAGCGGCGGGGACTTCAGCGTGAAGCGCTGGAACGTGCGCGTGGCGTCGCCGCCGCCGAGCGGTTCGTTGCGCGTCTCGCCGTGCGTCGCGCGTACCACGTTGCCGTACAGCGTGAAGCCGGCGCGCCGATAGCGGTAAGCCAGTGGCGCGGCCA
>DASWPR010000561.1:0-4307 GCA_036398455.1 Dokdonella sp. | reverse complement strand
CGCCTGGATCGTCGTCGCGCCGTTCTACTACGCAGGCTTCGAGAGTTCGCGGCATCAGGCCACCCTCGGCAAGCAGGCCATCGGCATCCAGGTGACCGATCTGGAAGGCCGCCGCCTCAGCCTCGGCCGCGCGCTCGGGCGCTGGTTCGCCGCATCGCTGTCGTACCTGACCTTGTATATCGGCTTCTTCATGGCCGGCTTCACCCAGCGCAAGCAGGCGCTGCACGACTATGTCGCCGGCACGCTGGTGGTCGACCGCTGGGCTTTCAGCGAACAGCCCGAGCGCCAGCAGCGCACTCTGGGTGCCGGCGTGATCGTGCTGGCGATCGCCGTGCCGCTGGTATGCGTCGCCCTCCTCGGGATCGTCGCCGCGATTGCCCTGCCCGCCTATCAGGACTACACGCTGCGTGCCAAGGTCGCCGAGGCCATGGTGCAAGGCAGCGCGCTGAAGGTCGTGGTCGCCGAAGCCGTGGCCGAATCGGAGCGCTGCCCGCAGAACGGCGAAGCCGGCATCGAAGCGGCGACGTCGTATGCGAACGGCATCGTCGCCGGCATCACGGCCGCGCCGCGCGCGGATGGGCGCTGCGGCCTGGATATCGCGCTGACTGCCCCGCAACAGCCGCAGCTCGACCAGCACGTGATCCAGCTGAGCTTCGACCGCGCATCGGGACAATGGGATTGCCGCACCGATATGGCGCCGCGCTTCACCGGGACGTACTGCGTCGCGCAGGGTCCGACGATCGCACGCTGAGCCTGGCCGGCGGCTGCGCGAACTTTGCCCCTCCGCGACTTTCAAAGGCGAGCTGGGCTTTCGAAGCGATCCGCGCTTTCAAAACGCCGTCGTCGACCGGATATGTGGCGTAGTCGCCGGCCGCGAAGGGCCGGGCCGCTACACTCAGGTCCATTCCGCGCGCGCCCTGGCGCAGCGCACCCAACGGAAATCCCATGATCGAATCGCCCAAAGCCGTCCTGCCCGCCGAACTGCGCGATCCGCTCGCGCGCGCGATCGCCCAGGTCAATACCGTCGTGCTCGGCAAGCGCCGCGAGATCCGCCTCGCCTTCGTCTGCCTGCTCGCCGGCGGCCATCTGCTCATCGAGGATCTGCCCGGCGTCGGCAAGACCACGCTGGCGCACGCGCTCGCGGCGACCCTCGGCCTCGGTTTCCAGCGCGTGCAGTTCACCTCCGACCTGCTGCCGTCGGACATCATCGGCGTCGGCATCTACGAGCGCGAAACCAGCGGTTTCAAATTCCATCCCGGCCCACTGTTCACCCAGCTGCTGCTCGCCGACGAAATCAATCGCGCGATGCCGAAGACGCAGAGCGCCCTGCTCGAGGCGATGGCGGAGGAACAGGTGACGGTGGACGGCACCACGCACCGGCTGGCGCCGCCGTTCTTCGTCGTGGCGACGCAGAATCCGCTCGATTTCGCCGGCACCTATCCGCTGCCCGATTCGCAGCTCGACCGTTTCATGCTGCGCATGAGCCTCGGCTATCCGGATCGCGACGCCGAGCGCGCGATGCTCCCCGCGGCCGACCGCCGCAGCGTGCTGGAAGCCTTGTCGCCCTGCCTGACGCCGGAACAGGTGCTCGAACTGCGCCATGCCAGCGCCGGCGTGTTCGCCAGTCCCGCGCTGATCGAATACGTGCAGGCGCTGCTCACGGCGAGCCGCGAACACGCCGAAGTGCGCATCGGCCTGTCGCCGCGCGCCGGCCTCGCCCTGCTCGCGGCGGCGCGCGCCCACGCGCTGCTGGCCGGGCGCGCGCACGCGATGCCGGAAGACGTGCAGGCGGTGTTCCCGTTCGTTGCCGCGCATCGCCTGACGCCGGGCGCGAGCGCGCGCGCGGATCGCGACAAGCTCGCGCTGCAACTGCTCGAATCGACCCCACTGCGCTGATTCGAAGACCGCCATGCGCGCGCGCTCGCCATGAATTCGACCTCGACGAGGATTCCGGCGGCCCTTGCCGATCTGCGCGTCCGCCTGCTCGCCGCCGCCGAACGCCGCCTGCCTGCGCTGACGCGTCTGCGTCGCGCCGAAGCGCTGCCGATCCGCCTCGATCGCCGGCGCATCTATGTGCTGCCGAGCACCTTCGGCATCGCCTTTGCGATCCTGCTGTTCGTGATGCTGCTCGGTGCGCTCAACTACGGCAACAACCCGGCCTTGCTGCTGACCTGCCTGCTCGGCGCGACCTCGGGGGCCAGCCTGTTCTTCGGATTCCGCACGCTCAGCGGCCTCGTGCTCGAACAGGTTCACGCATCCGAAGCCCACGCCGGCGAGCCGCTGCCGATCCGGCTGCGCTTCGCGGCAGGCGCGCGTGCGCGGGCCAGCCTGCGCCTGCGTCGCGGCGACGCGCACGCCGCGTTCGCGCTGCCGGCGAATACGCGGCACGAGGTTGAACTGAGCGTCGCCGATGCGCGGCGCGGCTGGTTCCGGCCGGGCCGCGTGCGCCTGTGGACCGAGTATCCGATGGGACTTTTCCATTTGTGGAGCTGGCTGCATCCCGACGCGGTCTTCCTGGTCTATCCCGCGATTGAATCGCCGGCGCCACCGCTGCCGGCCGGCGACGGCCGCCTCGGCGAACAGATGAACGCCGGCGCCAGCGAAGAGCACGCCGGCCTGCGCGACTACCGCACGTCCGACCCCTCCCGGCTGATCGCCTGGAAAGCGTCCGTGCGCCACGACACCTTGCTGGTGCGCGACGCCGAGCGGCGCTCGGGCGAGGCGCTGACGCTGGACTATTTCGGACTGCACGGCATCGATATCGAGGCGCGCATCCGCCGGCTCACCGCCTGGGTGCTCGATGCGGAAACGCAGCAGCGCAGCTATCGCCTGCGCCTGCCGCACGAAACGATCGGTCCCGGACTCGGCGCGCAGCAGCGCCAGGCCTGCCTGCGCGCGCTCGCCCTGCTGCCGGGTCCGGACCATGGCGGCCACGCATGAGCGAACGGCTCGACGATCGCCAGTTCGAGCTGCTCTGTGCAGCCGTGACCGCGACCCTGATCGCCCACCTCGGCCACCTGCCGCTCTGGTTGTGGCTGCCGCTGGCGATCCTGCTGCCGCTGCGCGCATGGACGCGCCGGCAAGGCGCGCAGAAATTCGGCGTGTGGATCCGCCTGCCGCTGACCGTGCTGCTGCTGGTGATGGTGCTGGTGAACTTCGGCAACGTGTTCGGGCGCGAACCCGGCAGCGTGCTCGGCTGCGGCCTGCTCGGCCTGAAACTGCTCGAGGTCGAACGCGTGCGCGATGCGCGCGTCGCGCTGGGATTTGCCGCCTTCGTATTGATGAGCGCGCTGTTGTTCACGCAGACGCTGCTGTTCAGCGTGGCGATCGGCAGCGTGCTCGTGCTGCAGGTCGCCGCAATCGCTGCCCTGCAGCCGGCACCGCTGGCGCAGCGCCGGCCGCTGCGCGCGCAGATCATGCTCGGCGCCCTGCTGCTCGGCGCCGGGCTGCCGCTGGCGGCGGCGAGCTTCGTGCTGGTACCGCGGCTCGGCTCGCCGCTGTGGGGTTCGCCAGGCAACGACACGGCCGGGCGCACCGGACTCAGCGAAAGCATGGCGCCCGGCGACCTGACGCAACTGCTGATCGACGACTCGCCGGCCTTTCGCGCCGAATTCGATGCCGCGCCGCCGTCGCCGCAGCAACGCTATTTCCGCACCCTGGTGTTGTGGGATTTCGACGGCACCACATGGACGCGCGAGCATGGCTTCGGCCTCGCCGAGCAGGCGCAGGCGCAAGGAACGCTGCTCGACTACACGATCACGCTGGAGCCGACCGACCAGCGCTGGCTGCCGGCGCTGGACCTGCCGTGGAGCGTCGCCGGGGACGCTGCCCACATCGGCACCGACCGCGGCGTCGTCGCGACGACGCCGGTGACGCAGCCGCGCCGCTACCGCGCGCAGTCGGCGACGCGCTACACGCTCGCAGCGACGCTCGGCGCCGCGCAGCGCGCACGCGCGCTCGCCTTGCCGGACGGCTTCGATCCGAAAACGCGCGCGCTCGCCGCACGCTGGCGCGCCGAGGGGCGCGACGATGCCGCCGTCGTGCAGGGCGCGCTCGATCTGTTCCATGCGAGCTTCACCTACACCTTGAACCCGCCCGCGCTCGGGCGCGATTCGATCGACGATTTCCTGTTCGGCACGCAGCGAGGATTCTGCGAACACTACGCGTCCGCCTTCGTCGTGCTGATGCGCGCGGCCGGCATTCCGGCACGCGTGGTCACCGGCTACCAGGGCGGCTGGTGGAATGCCTCGGGCTCCTACCTGCTCGTGCGGCAGTCCGATGCGCATGCCTGGGCCGAGACCTGGATG
>DASWPR010000560.1:0-2416 GCA_036398455.1 Dokdonella sp. | reverse complement strand
TGCGCGAGGCATTCGGCCTCGTCATCGCATTCGTCTATGGCTGGAACCTGCTGGTGGTCAATCATTCCGGCAGCATCGCCGCCGTCGCGATGGTGTTCGTGCAGTACGCGGCGGCGGCGCTCGGCTTCGAAGTGCCCGACGCGCGCCCGTATGCGGTCGGCGCCATCGTGTTCCTCACCGGCATCAACTGGTTCGGCATCCGCGCCGGCGCGTTGACGCAGAACATCCTCACCGTGCTGAAGCTGGCCGCGGTCGCAGCGCTCGTCGTGGTCGGCCTGCTCGCACGCGGCGCGCCGCCGCCGAGCGCGCCGCCGGCACCGATGAACCCGCTCGCGCTCGGCGGCGTGTTGCTGCCCGTGCTGTTCGCCTACGGCGGCTGGACCTACGCCAACGATATCGCCGGCGAAATCCGCGAACCGCAGCGGAACATTCCACGCGCGCTGTTCTTCGGCATGCTGCTGGTCGCGGCGTGTTATCTGCTGGTCAACCTCGCCTACCTCGCCGTGCTCGGGCATGCCGGCCTTGCCGCGAGCAAGGCGCCGGCGGCGGACCTGATGCGCCACGTGCTCGGCGAACCCGGCGCGCGCCTGATCGCGGCCGGCATCGCGATCTCGACGCTCGGCTTCTGCAACATCTCGCTGATCGGCGCGGCACGCGTGTTCCAGGCGATGGGCGCCGACGGCGTGTTCTTCCGCAGCGCCGGGCGACTGCATCCGCGCTGGCGCACGCCGAATGTGGCGCTGGTCGTGCTGGCCGCATGGTCGTGCCTGCTCGCGCTGACCGGCACCTTCGACCAGCTGCTGAACTATTCGACGACCGGCGACTGGCTCGGCTATGCGGCCGTCGTCGCAACCTTGTTCTGGTATCGCCGCCAGGGCGAAAGCGCGCCGTTCCGCGCGCCCTGGTATCCGCTGCTGCCGCTGCTGTTCCTCGCCACCGTGCTGTGGGTCGTCGCGGTGACGGCGTGGCAGCATCCGGGCGACGCCGGCATGGGCGCATTGATCACGCTGGCCGGGCTGCCGCTGTACTTCATCTGGCGGCGGCTGCCGGCGGGCAAAAACACTGCGCGCTGAGGCAATGCACGTGGCGCGCGACGCCGGCGCCGTATTTCACGCGCGCTTCACCCCGCGATCGTTCGACTATCCTGACCCTGCAAACATCGCGTTGGCGTGAAGATCCGCCGCATTTCGTCCTGTCATTACCGACAGGTTCCCGCGCCCCCGTCGTTGCCGTATTTCTGGCGGCGCAGGCGAAGATTCAGGGGAACCATCATGACATTCACGACCCGTCGCTCCATCGCGCGTCGCTCTCTTGCGTGCCTCGTCGCCGGCGCGTTCGGCCTCGGCGGCCACTGTGCGTTCGCCCAGGTCGCCGGCGCCAACGCCTACGACATCCAGGCCCATATCAGCGTAGCCGGCCTGCTCAACCTCGACATCGCGCCCATCAAGCAGTCGCAGATGACGCCGCAGGCAGGCTCGTTCGACCTGCAGGGCCAGTTGCAGGATTGGTCGAACAGCAATGCCGTCGCGAGCGTCTCGGCCGGCACGCTGCAGTCGGCCGTGCAGTTCGAGCCGGGCGCATCGCAGTTCATCGCCGGCGCCGAGTCGACCGCGGCGGACGTTGCCGTCAGCGCGGTCAGTCTGCTCGGCGCCAGTCTCATCGAGATCACGGCCGACCAGGTGCATGCGTTGACGCTGATCTCCGGCCAGTGCCCGAGCCAGCCCAGCCGCGCGCCGGCGCGCGGTCCGCGGCCGGACGATCTCGGCGACGAAATCTCGAACCTGCTGTACGGCAACGGATTCGACACGCCGAGCCTGCTGCCGGTCGACACCATCAAGGTGCCGGGCCTGCATATCTCGATCCTCGGCATTCCGGTGCCGGACCTGCCGCTGAACCCGCCGCCGAACACGGGCATCGATCTGCAGCCACTGGGCATCGTCGGCGCCACCCTGATGTTGAATGAGCAGACCTCCGGCGGCGACGGCGTCAACACGCTGACGATGTCGTCCAATGCCGTACATCTCAATCTCGATGTTGCCGGTCTGGTCACCGCGGATGTCACCCTCGGCCATGCCGATACCAGCGTGAACTGCGCGAACTGAGTCACGCGTCCTGCGCGGCCGAGGGAGCGGCCGCCGGATCCGGTTCCGCCCGATCCGGATCCTTCCGGGAGCTCACCCTCTCCCGGACGGGTCGCCGCATCCACCGGATCGTGGATTCGGCGACCCCTTCGCGTGCCTGTGCCATCGCGGCGACTGATGCGACAATGAGCGCATGCCGAATCAAGCCGAACACGCCGCGGAGCCCAGCGCCCGGCCCGCCCCCGCCCACCCGCCCGAAGCACTGGCGATCTCGATCAACGGCAAGCCGTACTACCACGACGGCGACCCGGCGATGCCGCTGCTGTGGTTCCTGC
>DASWPR010000559.1:0-18114 GCA_036398455.1 Dokdonella sp. | reverse complement strand
CCGCCGACTGGCTGAAAATGCCGGCCCTCGTGGTCGGCCGGCATCCTGGCCGCCGGTGTCGAAAGCTCTGTCGCAGAAATTGGCAGCCGGCGGTTAATGCGTCATGACCCGGTTGCAGACCGAGTCAGCATCAACTCATTCGCGGTGCCCGATGGTGGCGCCTGATCCGTGATGAGGAACGCACATGTCCGCGCTGTACGCGACGCCCCTGCGATTCGATCCCTCCATGGAGCAGCCCGAGCCGGACGAAGCGGCCACCTTCGCCGACATGGCGGAGACGCTGCGCTCGATCTCCCGCAAAACGTTCGAGGACTCCGGCCACGGTCTGCGCAGCGTGCACGCAAAAAGCCACGGCCTGCTCGACGGCACGCTCGTCGTGCTGCCCGACCTGCCGCAGGAACTCGCGCAGGGTGTATTTGCCAGCGAGGGCCAGTATCCGGTCGTGATCCGCCTGTCCACGACGCCCGGCGACGTGCTTGACGACAAGGTGTCGACCCCGCGCGGCGTGGGCATCAAGCTGTTTGCATCAGGCGATCCCTCCGCGCTGGCAGGCGACGAAGGGCTGCAGGACTTCCTGCTCGTCAACGCCCCGACGTTCGGCGCCGCGAGCGCGAAAGCGTTCCTCAAGAATCTGAAACTGCTCGCCCCGACGACGGACAAGGCGGAAGGTTTGAAGAAGGCGCTGGCGGCGGTGCTGCGCGGCGTGGAGAAGACGATCGAAAGCGTCGGCGGCGAAAGCGGCACCCTGAAAAGCCTCGGCGGTCATCCGCTGACGCATATTCTCGGCGAGACGTTCTATTCCCAGGTTCCCCTCTCGCACGGACCGTATGCCGCCAAGCTGCGGCTCGCGCCGACTTCCAGCGAGATGCTCGCGCTGACGAATGCGCGCGTCGACCTGTCCGATCATCCGAACGGGCTGCGCGACGCCGTCGTTGCGTTCTGCAGCGAACACCCGCTGGAATGGGAACTGGGCGTGCAGCTGTGTACCGACCTTGAATCCATGCCGATCGAGGATTCGTCCGCGCGCTGGCCTGAGGAAAAAAGTCCGTTCGTGGCGGTGGCAAGAATCCATGTGCCGATGCAGAGCGCCTGGTCGGACGAACGATCGCCGCAGCGTGACGAGCGTCTTTTTTTCAACCCCTGGCATTGCACGCCTTCGCATCGCCCGCTGGGTTCCATCATGCGCGCGCGCCGCGTCGCCTATGCCGCCTCGGCCGAGTTTCGCCGGCGCGCCAACGCTGGGCATCGCGAAGCGTAAAGTGCTTGAACGCCAGGCGCTGGCGAGTGCTGGCGCTTGTCGATTCGTTGTCCGACCGTGCGAAGCTCCTTTTGCGCCGCCGTCATCGAGTGCAAAGACCCTGCACTCCTGCCCGGCAGGATCACAGATTCGCCGTGGCGAATTCAGTGGGTCCTGGCCTGAAGATGCGACGAAGGAACCTTCTCGCAATCGAACTGCGCACGGATGTAGCGTACGAACAAATCCTCGGGCGCCAGCGTTTCCGTCAACGCTTCGTACATCGATTCCGGAACATCGCTGCAGATCGTCACATCGCCATCGCGATGATGCGCCATCAGCACCAGGCTCGCGGCGTCATAGCTGAACGACAGGATCTGGCGCGGATGACTCAATGCGAATTCCATCATGGCCTCCGTTATTGGCATGCCTGTTACGCGCCGACATATGAGACGAAATGGGATGCACACGAGATGAATCAGCCTGCCTATTCCTTCGCAGGCATCGTCGATCTGCGCCCAGTAATCCGCGCGCATCCGGCGTCGAGCAACGCTTGTGCAGATCGCCGGATCGCCTCGATTCACCGGTGATATGCTGATGATCGCAGCACCGGGGGCGCAGTGGATGAACCCCAGCAACGAATACGCCGTGCGTGCGATCCAGCGTATCGAGGCCGTACCGACGATTCTCGAGGTCGTGGCGCATACGACCGGATTGCGCTTCACCGCAATCGCGCGCGTCACCGATACGCGATGGACCGCCTGCGCCGTCTACGACCAGCTGAATTTCGGTCTCGAGCCCGGAGACGACCTCGTTCTCGAATCGACCATCTGCAACGAAATTCGCCAGCACGGCCAGCGGGTGGTGATCGATCACGTGGCGCAGGATGTGTGCTTCCGCGACCACCACACACCGAAGCAATACGGTTTCCAGAGCTATGTCTCGATTCCGATTTTCACGCGCGACGGCCGCTTTTTCGGCACCCTGTGCGGGCTCGATCCGAAGCCGGCATCGCTCAACAACCCGCGGATCCTGAAGTCACTGCAGCTGTTCGCGCAGCTGATCGCCGCGCAGCTCGACCTCGAAGACAAGCTGTCGAGCAGTCAGACCGATCTTTCGATCGCGGCGGAAACGGCCGTGCAGCGTGAGCAGTTCGTCGCGATGCTCGGCCACGATCTGCGCAGTCCCCTGCACATGATCGGGCTGGGCATCGAGGGTGCGGAACGCACGGCGCTGCCGACACCGGCGCGGAATTCACTCGCGCTCGTCCGGCGCAGTCTTTCGCGCATGAACGAACTGGTGTCGAACCTGCTCGACTTCGCCAGCGGAAACTCGGCGGCGGAATTCCGGTCACGCTCGTCAAAGACCCGGACGTCGTCGATGCGTTGCGGCACGCTGTCGCCGAGTTGAGCAATGCACACGCCGATCGCGAAGTGCGCGTGCGCTGGAACAGCCTGCAGCCCGTGGTGTGCGATCGCCACCGCCTCGCGCAGCTGATGTCCAACCTGCTCGCCAATGCGCTGTCGCATGGAACGCCGGGCAGCCCGGTGACGATTCTTGCGGAGACGGACGAGCGCGATCTGCGCATCGTCGTCAACAACAGTGGCGAGCCGATTCCCGACGATGCGATCATTCGGCTGTTCCATCCGTTCACGCGCGCATCCGGTCCTGCCCGCAAATCGGGGCTCGGGCTGGGGCTTTTCATCGCGAGCGAGATTGCGCGGGCGCATCGCGGAACCCTGGTGCTGACGTCGTCGGTCGAGGACGGCATCACCTTCACCTTCACGATGCCGATCGATGGAAGCCCGTCGCGTTGAGACACCTGGAGTGAGCCATCGCCCCCCTTCGTGCAGGAGTCGCTGAATGAGCGACCTGGCAGCCTCCTTCGCTTTTTGCGAAGAGAGGTATCGGCAACGACCGTTCGCAGACTTCATGCTGCCTCCGGTTCATTCTTACCGGCGTACCGTCGCAGGCGTTCGCTGTCAGCTGGGGAAAACGTGAACATCCTCTTGGTGGAAGACGATCCAGCGCTCGGCCAGGTCACCGCCGAATTGCTGACGACGGAAGGCTATGCGGTGAAGATCGCGCCGACCCTCAAGGATGCGCTCGACGACCTGACCGAGCCGCACGGCTACTGCGCGATCCTGCTCGACCTGCAGCTCGGGCGCGAGCGCGGGGATGCGCTCGTCCGGCAACTGCGGCAGAGCGGCACCGTACTGCCGCCGGTGGTCATTTTTTCCGCGCAGCCGATCAGTGAATTGAAGGATACGGCCGCCGAAATCGGCGCCGTCGCCTTCCTGCAGAAGCCCTGCCGGATTGCGCAGATCATGGGCGCAATCAACCGCGCGATCGGTCGCTAGGCCGGACGCATCAGGCATTGCTCGATGATTCGGCGGATCGATCCGCCAGCGAATCCTGCTTCGCACTCGCGCAAACTCGCGTGCACAACGCCCGCATGCCCTGTGCGCTGATGGAAGACTGCGCGCCGACGCATCGGCTCTTCTTGCCGCCGCAACCACGGCAGTCGCAGCGTCACTGTGAACCGTGGCTGTTCGCAACCGCGCTTCTGGCGTAGGGCGTTAATCGTTGGAATCCCACCATGCGTTGTCGTCTTCGAGAGGACCTTCAATGTCCACTCGCTTACACAACCAAGGGCTGCGGCTCCGACAAGGACACCTCAACGATGCCTAGAGCGATACTCCACGTCGTACACGCCCGCGAGTGCGATCAATGGCAGCTGGAGCAGAACGGCCAGCTCCTTTCCCGTTTCGACACGAAAGAGCGCGCCGAACAAGAAGGTGCCCGTAGGAGCGTCGAGCTGCACTGCCGTGGGATTTGCGCGCAAATGATCGTGCATCGACGCAACGGGTCGATCGAGAGCGAATACGCGTACGGCTACGATCTGCAGCCTGCGATTTGACGACGGAAGCGCGGCTGTCTGCGGCGTTGTCTGCCGAGCGTTAGGACGTTGGTCCGCATGTCATGCGCAGCCTCCTGAGACGAAAGTACATGACGAGGGCACCGATGACATGGCGAAGGTTCAGCAGCCCGCGGTTCCGATCGACAGCATGACTTCACGCAAGCCGAGCAAACCGAGGCCGTCCGAGGCGGAGCTTCAGTGGCGTCTTCTGAGAGACCGCCTGCAGGCCCTGGAGGCCTGGGTGATCGCGAACGACGTGATGATGAAGGCGATCTACGCCGCTTATCCCGGCAGCAGTGAAATTCTGGACGAGCTCGAATCGATGCTGATGTCGTGGGAGGCGCGCAGAACCCCGGCCGCGCAGTCGCGCGTCGCGGCGGAGTCGCGCAACCGCCTGAGGATGACGATCGCGGAGCTGCGCCAGTCGACGCCGCGCGCCGTACGCGAATCTTGATTCTTCGCACTCGTTGATGCCCATCGCCTCGCGGCGCTCTTTCGATGATCGCTTCACGCACTAGCGTTACTGCGACTGAACGTGGCATGGGCCATGCTCAGCGATCGTTGCCTGATTTCGTAGAAAGTAGCCGCTCGCACTGCGGAACTTCCTTCATGCCATTCGCCTATTGCACGCTGCTCGGCTTCGATCACCAGTGGCACGTCGCCGTTGACCAAACCGACGATACGTCCCGTTCGTTCGTCACCTTCGAAGACGCCTTGGCGCATGCAAGGGCGTTGGGACGCCGCCGCTCCGACGCACTCGGCGCGCCGTGTCTGCTGCACATTCAGTCGCCCGCAGGCGAGTGGCGCTCCGAACGATTGGAAGCGCTCACGCCATGAACGACTCGCGCAACGAAGATTCCCCCGGCGGTTGGATCGCGCCAGCGGATGCTGGTGGGCCCGCCTGCGCAGCCACTAGGAGAACAAGCCTGTCCATGGGCCGACTTCGTCGGGCGGCAGATAGCCGAAGCCGTGAATCACGCGGAAGTCCTGCAGCTCGCCACGCCGCGCGGCATGCAGCAGCGTCTTCAGCGCCTCGCGCAATACCTCACTGGCGTCCACAGCAGCGGCTGGCCGTATATCCATCCAGGGCGAACCTCGCCGGATGCGTGGGCGTGCAAGAACCTCGCACGTACCTGCCGCGGCGGGATTCAACAGAGAGCGAACGTCCTGCAGCGATGTGGTGGTCTCGATGACGATAGGCGGCCATTGCACGTCATCGAGGCGATCGGTGCCGACTGATTTGTTCTTCATCGATGCAGAAATAGCAAACCCGGCATCGCGCCCCGATGAATGAAAAGCGATTGGGTTTCTGAACGATTCAGGCCGTGCCCGGAAAGGCGTCATTGATCCGCGTCGTCGGCGCGGCGTCTGGTTACCCCTCATCGAGCTGTGAATCAACGCCCTTCCCTTCCTCAGGCGCGCCAAATCATGAGAATCGTCTACGCTGAAGACGACCCCGTCGTTCGCGCGAACGTCGCCATGCTGCTGGTGAAGTTCGGCGTCGACGTGCACGAAGCCCGCGACGGCGGCGAGGCGCTGGCACTGTGCCGCGCTTTCCGACCGAAAGTCGTGGTGCTCGACTTGCAGATGCCGAACATCGATGGATTCGAGACGGCCCGCCGTATCCGCGAACTGGATGACATCGAAGTGCCCCGCCTGATTGCGTTGACCGGGCAATCCTCCGCGCAGCGAGAAGCCGAACTCGCCGGCTTCGACGAACTCCTGGCCAAGCCGGTCTCGGCCCGCCGGCTGCTGCAGGCGATGGGTCTGTCGCACTAACCGCGCCGTTGCCCGGCCGATGCGGACGCTGCCTGCACAGGGCGGCGCAGGCAGGCGTGGCCGTCTGCGTAGGCAGTGGTCCCCGCAGGTCTCGGCATTGCCCCTCGAGCGCAGCGATTCGACAGGACGGTCGATTCGAACGCCGCGCGCCCTGCAGAAAAAATATGCGCGCTTCCCGGCTGCGCGAGACGGCCCATGTATAAACCGGCTCGCCCGCATTTGTTCAGCTATTGTCGGCAATAGTGCAGCGTGTCCGAGCGACCCCGTCTGCCTCTTCCAACGCGGGGAAGGTTGCACGGATACGCACAGCGTCTGCACTGTGAAGGAAGCCGAACCGATGCAAGCCTTGGAAAAAAGCGCGACCGGCATTGCCGGCCTCGACGACCTCACGTTTGGCGGCCTTCCGGCCGGACGGCCTTCGCTGATCTGTGGCGGCGCCGGCTGCGGCAAGACCCTCTTCGCAATCTCCTACTTGGTCAATGGCGCCGTCAAATTCGGCGAAGGCGGCGTCTTCATGAGTTTCGAAGAGCGCGCCGCCGATCTGGAAGCGAACGTGGCTTCGCTTGGATACGATTTGTCCGAGCTCGTCGCCAGGAAACAGCTCGCCATCGATCACGTGCATATCGAGCGCTCGGAGATCGAAGAGAGCGGCGAGTACGATCTCGAGGGCCTGTTCGTGCGTCTCGCGCATGCGATCGACGCGGTCGGCGCCAAACGTGTCGTACTCGATACCATCGAAGCGCTGTTTTCCGGCCTCACCGACTCGGTCGTGCTGCGTGCGGAGATCCGGCGATTGTTCGGCTGGCTCAAGGATCGTGGCGTGACGGCGATCATCACGGCGGAGCGCGGCGAAGGCACGCTGACGCGCTACGGCATCGAGGAATACGTCTCCGACTGCGTGATCCTGCTCGACAACCGCGTCACCGACCAGGTGACGACGCGGCGGCTGCGCGTCGTCAAATACCGCGGCTCGGCCCACGGCACGAACGAGTATCCGTTCCTGATCGACGCAGACGGCATCAGCGTGCTGCCGATCACCTCGGCCGGCCTCGGGCACCGCATCTCGGACGAGACGATTTCCACAGGCATCGCCGACCTCGACGACATGCTCGGGGTCAAGGGTTATTTCGTCGGCTCGAGCATCCTGATCTCGGGACTCGCAGGCACGGGCAAGTCGACTTTCGGCGCCTCGTTCGTCGATGCCGCCTGCGCGAGCGGCAAGCGCGCGCTGTTCTTCGCGTTCGAAGAATCGCCGGACCAGATCGTGCGAAACATGAAGTCCGTCGGCATCCGCCTGAAGCGCCACGTCGAAGCCGGGCTGCTCGCCTTCGAGGCGGCACGGCCGAGCCTGTATGGATTCGAGATGCACCTGGCGCGCATGAACCGCGACATCGAGCGGTTCAAGCCGCACATCATCGTGGTCGATCCGATTTCGGCCTTTCGCGGGCCGGCCTTCGAGATCCACGCGACACTGATACGCCTCGCCGATATCTGCAAGGACAGAGGAATCACTGCGCTGTTCACCAGCCTGTCTTCCTCCGGCGACGCGATGAGCGAGAACGATCGAAGCGTGTCCTCGCTGATGGATACGTGGCTGTCGCTGAGCGATGTCGAGGCCAATGGCGAGCGCAACCGGGTGCTCTATCTGCTGAAGTCGCGCGGCATGGATCACTCCAAGCAGCTGCGGGAATATCGCCTGACGAACGCAGGCGTGCGGCTGGTCGATGCGTACGTCGGCTCCGCCGGCGTCCTCACCGGCACGGCCCGCCTGGTGCAGGAAGCGCGCGAGCGCAACGCGACGCTGGAGCGGCAGCAGGCGACCGAACGACGGCGTCGCGAACTCGCGCGCAAGCGTGCATCGGTCGAACAGGAGATTGCCGACCTGCGTCAGTCGCTCGATGGGGAGGAAGAGGGTCTGCGCAGGCTGATCGAACAGGAAGAAACGCGCGAGGAGCTGATCGGCAGTGAACGCTCGGAACTCGCCGCGATCCGCGGAGCCCGGCCATGACGACGACGATTCCGAAGGATCTGAATGGCGCGAAACGCGGCGGCGCGGCCGATGACGGAAACGACGGCGAATTCAATCTCCGTTTGTACGTGGCCGGCCAGACGCCGAAGTCGCTGGCCGCCATCGCCAATCTGAAGGCGCTTTGCGAAGATCATCTGGCCGGACGCTACAACATCGAAGTAGTCGATCTGCTGGTGACCCCGCAGCTCGCCGCGGGCGATCAGATCGTGGCCCTGCCCACCCTGGTGCGGCGCCTGCCGCCGCCGCTGAAGCGCGTCATCGGAGACCTGTCGAACACGGAGCGCGTGCTGGTCGGACTCGACATCAGGACGCGCGCGCCGGTGCCGAAATGAACGCCGGCGACACCGATGCAGGCCCCGTGCAGTACAAGCTGCGCCTGTTCGTCACCGGCACCACGCCACGATCGACCCGCGCGATCGAAAACATGAAGCAGATCTGCGAAGAGAATCTCGAAGGCCGCTACGACCTCGAGGTGATCGACGTCTATGCGAATCCGGAGGCGACCAAGGAACTGCAAATCATCGCGACGCCGACCCTGGTGAAGATCCTGCCCGAACCGCTGCGCAGGATCATCGGCGACTTGTCCGATCGCGAAAAAGTGCTGGCGGGCCTCAACGTGCTGCCCCTGCGATGAAGGCTGCGCCACAGCGCGACGGCGCGCGCTTCGATGCGGAGCGGCGCGAATCGGAGACGATGGCGCAACTCAGGCTGCGTCTGCGCGAAGCGGAGGAAACGCTCGATGCGATACGCAATGGCGAAGTGGATGCCGTGGTGGTCGGCGGCGCGAGTGGCCAGCAGGTGTACACGCTGGAGAATGCCGACCGGCCCTATCGCGTACTGATCGAGCAGATGCAGGAAGGCGCGATCACGCTCGCACGCGACGGCACGCTGCTGTACTGCAATCAACGCTTCGCCACGCTCCTGGGTGTCGAGCGCGAACAGCTGATGGGCCACCTCATCCTCGATCGCGTCGCCGGCGCCGATGTCCCTGTCTTCGAGAGGCTGCTGGCGCAGGCGGACGGATCGGGCAGGACGTCGGAACTGCTGTTGGTCCAGCATGACGGGCATCAGGTGCCCGTCAACGTTTCGGCGATCGATCTGCGGGTCGATGAGCGCATGCCCCATCTGATCTGCTGCGTCGTCACGGACTTGACCAACAGCCGCCAGCGCAGCCATGAACTGACCGCAGCCAACGCGCAGCTGGCGCGCGAAATCGACGAACGGCGGCGCGCGGAAGAAAGCCTCGACGTGGCCCTCGATGCCGCCGGCATGGGCAGCTGGGATCTGGATCTCACGACGAACATCGTGCGGCGGTCGCGGCGCTATGGACAGATATTCGGCGAGATCGAGCACGGCGACCACAGCGGCCTCGAGATGCTGCTGGCGCCATTCATCGCCGAAGACCGGCCGACGGTAGCGGCGGCCTTCGCCGTCGCGCAGCGGAGCGGCTCGATCGAATTCGAAAAGCGCATCCTGCGCGATGGCGACAGTGCCGTTCGCTGGGTGCACGTCAAGGGACGCACGCAATACGCGAATGAACGACCCGTACGGATTTCCGGCGTCGTCTCGGATGTGACCGAACGGCGGCTTGTGCAGCAGCAATTGCATCAGGCGCAGAAGATGGAAGCAATTGGCCAGCTGACCGGCGGCATGGCGCACGACTTCAACAACCTGCTGATGGTCATCGGCGGCAATATCGACCTGCTCGAAAGCCGCCTCGGACAAGACAGCCGCAGCGTGCGTTACCTCACCGCCGCCCGCCAGGGTGTCGAGCGCGGCGCGACCTTGAACCAGCAATTGCTCGCGTTCGCGCGGCGGCAGGACCTCGATGTGCAATCGGTCTGCATCGACGAATTGCTGGCGACATTCGAGGGCTTGCTGCGACGCGCGGTCGGCGAGGCCGTCACGGTCAAGGTGCAGGCGTCTCGCCAGCGCTGGCTTTGCAAGACCGATCCGCATCAGTTCGAGACGGCGATTCTCAACCTCGCCATCAATGCGCGCGATGCGATGCCGGAGGGCGGTGCGCTGGCCTTGTCGACCGAGCATCGCGTGATCGACGCCCAGGTCGCCGCGCTGCACGGCGCAGAGCCCGGCAGCTACATCGTCGCCATCGTGACCGATACCGGCATCGGCATCGCTGCGGAAGCGCTCGGCCGCGTCTTCGAGCCGTTCTTCACGACCAAGGACGTGGGCAAGGGGACTGGCCTCGGCCTCAGCCAGGTCTATGGATTCGCCAAGCAATCGGGCGGATTCGTCGCGATCGAAAGCGAGCTCGGCGCGGGCACCTCATTCCAGATCTATCTGCCCGCAACGGAGGAGGCCTCGCTTGCGCCGGCAGCGCAAAAAGATACGCCGCAAGTCCGTGGGCACGGCGTGATCCTCGTCGTCGAAGACGATGACAACGTACGTGAAGTCACCTGCGAACTGCTTCGCGGCCTCGGCTACGATGTGCTGGAAGCAGCCAGCGCGCGGGCGGCGCTCGCGTTCGTGGAACGCGATGAGCCGATCGACCTGGTCTTCAGCGACGTCATCATGCCGGGCGGCATGAGCGGCCTCGACCTGGTGCGGCAGCTGAAAGCGTGCAGGCAGCATCTGCCGGTACTGCTGAGTTCCGGCTACACCGCGCAGCAGTTCGGACTGCACGAAGCGATGGAAGGCGTGGAACTTCTGCGCAAGCCCTATTCGCTCGCGGCGCTGTCGAGCGCGGTCGAACGACTGGCACATCGGGCGTGAGGCGCTGCGCGACCATCGGCGAGCGCAGCACGCTTCGAGGCCTTGATGAACGCGAGTTCAAATTCGCGGCGATCATTTACAGCGGCTTCAATCTTCCCGGTTCACTGTGTCGTGCGTACACACAACGGGAGCTGTCATGAACACGAAAATCCTTGTCTGCGCTCTTTCTCTCGCGCTCGCATCCAGCATGGCCGCCGCACAGTCGACGAACGATCCGAAAGCGAGCCCGCCCACCGGCAACGAAGATTCGGCGCAGCAGAAAACGCAGGATATCAATGCCCAGGACCATCGCACCGGCAACGACCTGACCGCCAGGAAGACGGCGCAAGCCCAGGCGAACGACTCGGACGCGCAGAAGACCGCGACGATCAACGGCCAGGATTCGAAGTCGGGCAACAACCTGATGGCGAACAAGAAGGGCGCCAGGAAATCATTCGATGAACTCAATGCCGGCAAGACCGGCACCATATCGATGCAGCAGGCGAAAAGCGATCCCTGGCTGTCCAGGAACTTCAAGACCTGCGACATCGACAAGAACAGCACGATCTCCCGCGACGAATATGAGAAATGCGCGCACTCGATGTGATCGCTCCGCGCGATCAGCCGGTTTATTCGCGCCCCGGATCGGGGCGCGATGCTGTCAGGTCATGCAAGGTCGTGAACCGGCTTGATTGACGAGCGCACGCACGATCATTCCGATAGTGAACACTGCTGCCCGTGGATTCGCGTCAGCCTGAACGCTGGCTGCCAGCCGCCTCGGCCCGTCATGCGGCGTTGGCGGCGCCGGCCGTAACGTTTCAGCTGCGACGGGCGCGAAAGACGTGCCCGCCAAAGAACCCCTGATGCCATCGGAGGAATGCCATGCGAATGATCTTGCTGGTACTGATCGTGCTGTTGGTCCTCGGCGCGTTGCCGACCTGGCCGTACAGCACCGGTTGGGGTTACTACCCCAGCGGCCTCGGATTGATCGTGCTGATCGTGCTCGCCGTCGTCCTCCTGCGACGCACGTAGTCGCTGCCGAGCGTTGATTCGCCGGACGGATGCGGGGAGGGCCGCAGACGAGGTTCCAGCACGCGTTCCAGATGAGTGGCGGGGAGGAATGATGACAGCGACTCGGCGAAAGGGCACGGAGCCCGCCTTCAAGCGTCTGCTGCATTCCCTCGGTCCGGGCGTGACCACCGGGGCGGCCGACGACGATCCGTCCGGCATTGCAACCTATTCGATGGCCGGCGCGCAGTTCGGCAACCAGTTCGCATGGGCGGCGTTGCTGACGTGGCCGTTGATGGGTTGCGTGCAGATGATGAGCGCGCGCATCGGCATGGTTTCCGGTCAGGGCCTGGCCGGGGCCTTCCGCAAGAAGTTTCCGCTATGGCTGGTCGCGGTATTCGGCGTGGCGCTGCTGGTCGCCAACACGATCAATATTGCGAGCGACCTTTCCGCCATGGGGGATGCCGTGGAGATGCTCGGCGGCGGACCCTCGCTGATCTATGTCGTGCTGTTCGGCCTCGGCATCTGCGTCGCCGCCGTGCGCCTCAGATACCAGCAGATCGCACGCGTGCTGCAATGGCTCGCGCTGGCGTTGTTCGCTTATGTATTCACCGCGTTCACCATCAAGATCGGCTGGCGCGATGTATTGCATGCGACGTTCCTGCCCACGCTGCCGCGAGGCAAGGAAGCGTGGTCCATGCTCGTCGCGATCCTCGGCACGACCATCAGCCCTTTCCTGTTCTACTGGCAGGCAGGCCAGGAGATCGAAGAGCAAAAAGCCCAGGGCCTCCATCTGGTGTCGCAGCGCCGTGGCGCATCGAAGCGATCGATCGAGGACCGGCGCACCGATGTCGGCGTCGGAACCCTGTTCTCCAACCTGATCATGTTCTTCATCATCGTCACGACCGCCGCGACCCTGCATGCCTCCGGCCATACGCATATCGAAACGACGCGCCAGGCGGCCGAAGCACTGAAGCCGCTGGCCGGTTCCTTCGCCTATGGGCTGTTCAGCGCCGGCCTGATCGGCACCGGCCTGCTCGCGATACCGACGCTGGCCGGTTCCGCCGCCTACGCGCTCGCCGAAACCTTCGACTGGAACTACGGTCTGGACAAACGCCTGCGGGCGGCGACCGCGTTCTACGGCGTATTCATCCTGTCCATGCTGGCAGCGATCGCCATCGATTTCATTGGCGTCAATCCGATGAAGGCGCTGTACTGGTCGGCGGTGCTCAACGGCGTACTCGCGCCGCCGGTCCTCATCTGCGTCTACCTGATCGCTGCGGACCGGAAGATCATGGCGAACCAGCCGTCGCCGCCGCTGGTGCGCGCAGTCGTGGGCGTGACGATTCTCGTGATGTCGGCGGCGGCGATTGCGATGTTCATGCTGTGAGTGCGTGCGTTGAGCGAGCGTTCGCCCGCCTTTCATCGCATTCGCTGACGCTCACTCGGAGCCGACGGCGCACACCCGATTGCGCCCGGACTGCTTGGCGCGATAGAGCTGCAGATCGGCCGCGCGCATCAGGTCGGAGACATTCGCCATGCCCTGCTGCCACGGCGCGACGCCGATGCTGACGGTGACGCGCTGCGGCCCGATCTGGCTGTTCGCCATGTCGAGCGTGCCGATCGCATCGCACAGGGTTCCGGCGAACTGCGCGGCCGCTTCGACGCCGTGCTCGGGCAATACCACGGCGAATTCCTCGCCGCCGATGCGCGCAATGATGAATTCCTCGCGTGCGTTGCCCTGCAGCGCGGTCGCCACGCGCTTCAGCACGACATCGCCGACCGGATGGCCGTAGCGATCGTTGATCGACTTGAAATGATCCAGGTCGATGATCAGCAGTGTCAGCGGGCGGCGGTGATTGGCGCTGCGCGCCAGCTCTTTCTCGAGCAGTTCGAGGAACTGGCGGCGGTTGTACAGCCCGGTCAGCGGATCGACCGTCGCGAGCTGATAGATCTCTTCGTGATAGCGCGCCTCGATCGAGCTGCGGTCCATGAACTTCAACACGCAGCTGCCGATCGTCACATGATCGCCGTCGCGCAGCTCGGCCTCGATGATCGGCTGGTCGTTGACCAGCGTCTTGTTGGTCGAGTCGAGATCCTTGATGCGGTAGCCGGCCGGGCCGCGCCAGATGCGCGCGTGCTGGCGCGAGACGCTGCGCTCCATGATCTGGAAATCGCATTCCGGCGCGCGGCCGATGATCAGCGCCTGTTCGCCGACGTCGATGCGCTGGCCGAGCCGCAGCCCCTGCAGGACGACCAGGCAGGCCGACGAGGTCGGCTGGCTGCGCGCGACGTAGTCGTGCGGCCGGATCGTGCGGCGTTGGGTGGTGGTGGAATCGCGATCACTCATTCGGCGTTGTCATCGTCGGCGGCGCCGCCCGCAGTTTACGCGAGATCGCGCCGGCTGCCGCGCACCTCGCGAGCTTGTATACATTCGGCCTTGCGCACGCTGTAATAACCCCGCATGCCCGCGCGGCACAGCCGCCGGACGCCCGATGCCAACGCCATGACCGCCCCCATCTCGCCGGACGAGAAGACCGAGTTCCAGACACCGCCGGTTGCCGCAACCGGTGGCGTCGCGCTCGCCGACGGCACCGAACTCGGTCCCTATCTGATCCGCCGCGTGCTCGGCGAGGGCGGCATGGGCCGCGTATACCTGGCCGAGCAGTTGCGCCCGGTGCGCCGCGAGGTGGCGCTGAAACTGATCCGCGAGCAGGTGGCGAGCCCTCTGGCGCGCGCCTACTTCGAGGTCGAGCGGCAGGCCCTGGCGCAGATGCAGCACCCGGCGATCGCGCAGGTGTTCGATGCCGGCACGACCGCGCAGGGCCATCCGTATCTGGTGATGGAGGTCGTCGAGGGAATCTCGATCACCCAGTTCTGCCGCCACGAAAACCTCACGCGCGAGCAGCGCCTGGCGTTGTTCGAGCGCGTCTGCCACGGCGTCCAGCATGCCCACCAGAAAGGCATCATCCACCGCGACCTGAAACCGGCCAACGTGCTGGTGCAGCGCGTCGATGGCGTGCCGGCGCCGAAGATCATCGACTTCGGCATCGCGATCGGCGGCAGCACGGACACCGGCGCGCACGGCGCCATGGTCTCGGCCGACCCGGCCGGCACCGGGGTCTACATGAGTCCGGAGCAGTCGACGCGCCTGCAGCGCGATCTGGATACGCGCAGCGATGTCTATTCGCTCGGCGTGATGCTGTTCGAGATATTGACCGACACCGACGCGGGCGTGCTGACCTCGGCGCCGCATCACTCCGCGCGCGCGCCGCAGCAGACCCTGCTCGCCGCGATGGACAGCGACGCCGCGGTGAGCGATCAGACGCCGAACTCGGCGACCCTGGTCGACGCGGCGCGCAAGCTGCCGGGCGAATTGCGCATGGCCCTGCGCAAGGCGCTCGCGCACGATCGCGAGCAGCGCTACGACTCCGCCGCGGCCCTCGCCGACGACCTGCAGCGATTCCGCGAACGGCGCCCGCTGCGCGCGATGCCGCAGACGCGCCTGTATCTCGCACGCAGCTTCATCGCGCGGCATCGCCTGGGCATCGCGACCTCGGGCCTGGTCGCTGCCGCCCTGGTCGCCGGCATCGGCCTCGCCTTGCACGGCTTGACCGAAGCGCAGCGCTCGGCCGCCGCGGCACGCATCGAGGCGGCCAAGGCCGAGCGCATCGCCGACTTCGTGCAGAGCATGCTCGCCGGCATCGATCCGGATCGCGCGCGCAGCATGGATCGCAGCCTGATGCGGATGGTCCTGGATGCCGCCGCGGAGCGGTCCGGCCGCGAGCTGGCGACGCAGCCGGCCGTGCGCGCCTCGATCGAACGCACGATCGCCAACAGCTACGCCTCGCTCGGCGAGCTCGCGCTCGCCGGCAGTCACTACGAAGCCGCGCTGGCTGCCCTCGACGCCACCGCCGCGCCGACGGGCCAGCGCGCCCGGCTGGCGATGCGCATCGCCGAGAACGCCGACAACCAGGGCCGTACGCAGGAAGCGCTCGCCGCCGGGCGCAAAGCGTTCGCGCTCCTCGCCGCTGCGCCGGCGAGCGATCGCGACCGCCTCTACGTCGAAAGCCACCTGGCAGGGCTCGAATGCGACGCCGGCAAGCTCGAGGACAGCCGTACACGCTATCTGCGCGTACTCGAACAGCAGCGCCAGGCCTTCGGCGGCGACGACGAGGACACGCTCGACAGCATGCTCGGACTCGCGACCACCGATTCGAACATGGCGCACTACGACGAAGCGCGTCCGCTCTACGAGGCCTTGATCGCCGCGTCGCGCCGGCGCTATGGCGCCGAGCACTCCAAGACGCTCGGCGCGATCAACGGACTCGCCGTGCTCGACCTGGAACAGGGGCAGTACGCGAACGCCGAGAAACTGCTCGCGCCGCTGCTGCCCATCCACGAGCGCGTCTTCGGCGCCGGGCATCCGAGCACGCTCGATGTGGTCAACAATCTGGGCGGTGCGATCCGGCAACAGGGGCGCAACGAAGAGGCGCGGCCCTACTACGAGCGCGCCTACGCCGGCACACTGAAACTGTACGGTCCGAAGAGCGTCCGCACCGTGGTGGCCGAATCCAATCTCAGCCTGCTGCTGCGCGACGCCGGAGAGCTGCCCGCGGCGGAGCGCCATGCGCGCGCCGCTGCCGACCAGGCGGACGCCAGCTTCGGCGAAGATCCGTTCCGGGCGATCATGCACAAGGAACTGGCGACGGTGCTGATCCGGCAGCAGCGCTACGCCGAGGCCGAGCACGAGCTCGATCGGGCCTGGGGCATCTTCGCGGAGTCGAAGGACTATGCACCGACGCATCCACGCGTGCTCGACGTCGTCGACACCTATGTCGATCTGTATACGGCGTGGCACAAGCCCGAACGTGCGGCGTTGTGGAAGGCCAGGAAACCCGACGCCGGCGCAGGGGCGACGGGCAGTTAGCGCGCTTCTGCGCACGCAGCAAACACCGCCGCGACAGCATGGCGCACTGCGCAGCGCGGCCGAACGCAAGCAGATCGCTCCTCCGCGCGGCTGTTGACGCACCCCGGATGGCAAGCGCATAACTCGCCGGTCCGGAACCGTCGTTTTTTCCTGCTTGGGGGATGTGCATGAACGCTCGCTGGTTTGTCGTCGTACTCGCCGCGGCCGCATGGCTCGGCAATGCCGTGGCGGCGGGCAGCATCGTGCCGACCGCGTTTCGCGCCCGCGTGATGCCGCTGTCGCAGGTGGACTCCACCTCGCTGCCCCTGCTCGATCGCGCCGCGATCGCGCGCGAGGATGCCGAAGACGAAAGTCGCGGCATGTCGCCGCGCTTCGCGATTGCGCGCAAGCTCGGCGTCACGCCGCAAGCGCACGGCACCTGGGAAAACGTCGACGCGGCCACCCGGCTGTGGCGCTATCGCATCCGGTCGAACGACGCGCAGTCGCTGAACATCGGCTTCACCCGGTTCTGGCTGCCGCAGAGCGCCAGCCTGCTGATCTACTCGCCCGACGGCAGCAAGCTGCGCGGCCCGATCACGGCCGCCGACAACGCGCCCTACAAGCAGTATTGGACGCCGACCGTCGGCGCGGCCGAAGTCGTCGTCGAGCTGACGGTGGCAGCCAGCGAGGCGGCCGCGGTCGAACTCGAAATCGGCCAGGTCGGACAAGGCTATCGCGGCTTCGGCACGAATGCCGTCGATGATTCGTCCGGCGCCTGCAACATGGACGTCAAATGCCTGCTTCCCGCCGATCCCTGGCAGGACAACGTCCGCGCAGTGGCGGCCTATACGCGCATGGGCACGCGCTTCTGTTCGGGTTCGCTGGTCAACAACAGCGCGGGTGATACCAAGCTGTATTTCATGACGGCGCATCATTGCGAAATGGGCGACGCCGCGTCCGCCGCCAGCATCGTCACCTATTGGAACTACGAGAACTCGACCTGCCGCATTCCCGGCAGCGCCGCCAGCGGGCAGGACGGCGATGGCTCCATCAGCCAGACCATCAGCGGTTCGGTCGTGCGCGCCGATTACGCCACCTCGGACTTCACCTTGCTCGAGTTGAACGGCGCGCCGCCCGCGTTCAATCTGTTCTGGGCTGGCTGGGACCATACCGCCTACGTCTCGCCGGGCGGTCCCGGCAATGGCGACTTCGCCTGTGCGCCGGACAGCCTGTGCGCCGCCATCCATCATCCGAACGTCGCCGACAAGCGCATCACGTTTTCCGCCGACAACACGACGACGACCAGCTACAACAACCCCAGCGTTCCCGGCGACGGCAGCCACGTGCACGCCTTGTGGGACCCGGCCCCGGTGTTCCCGCCCGACCCGGCCGTTTCGATTCCGCCGCAAGTGACCGAACCCGGCTCGTCGGGCTCGCCCCTGTACAACGCGCAGCGCCGCTACATCGGCCAGCTGCACGGCGGACCCTCCGCGTGCGGCGCCACCGGAGGCAATCTTTCCGAT
>DASWPR010000558.1:0-2904 GCA_036398455.1 Dokdonella sp. | reverse complement strand
ACATCGAGGATGATCTGAGGTCGTTCCTGCGCGAGCGTTCGCGGAACTGGCTGATCGATTAGGCACGTCGTCGCCGCCGCTGGCGTCCGGCGCGGCGCTCGCCCGCTGGTTGCGGCCAGCGCCACCGCCTTCGAAGCCGCCCTGGCTGGCGCTGCCGGCCGGGGCGGCTGTACCGATCGACGCTCCAACTGGCCGGCAACCCTGCCTGTAGCGCAAGTCCGTGACGGCCGCATGCGACGCTCTTCGCTCCCGACTGCGCGAGCTATGCGAAGATTCGCCGTCTTTCGCTGGCGGTCGAAAAGACTATCGCGTTGTCCTGGGGAGCTTGTTGTGTCGCAGACGGGGCTTGAAGTGCCGGATACGCCCGGCGTGTTCGCGTTGCCGTGCGAAAACACGCCGCCGCAGGCACAACTGTTCGCGCTCGCCTACGAGGAACTCAAGCATCTTGCGCGGCGCGCCCGTCGCGGCGGACACCGATCGGAAACGCTCGACACCACGGCACTGGTGCACGAGGCCTTCCTGAAGATAAGCGTGCGCGATGAAGCGCGCGATAAGGACCCGGCCTATCTGCGCGCGCTCGCCGCGCGCGCCATGCGCCAAATCCTCATAGACCGCGCTCGCCGGCGTCTGTCGGACAAGCGCGGCCAGGGCATGCAGAACGTCACGCTGAGCGGGGTCGACGCCGCATCGGACGAAACGCCGTTCGATCTTGTTGCGGTCGAGCGCGCGCTGACCGAACTGGAGCGGCTCGACGTGCGCCTCGCGCGCGTGGTGGAACTGCATGTGTTCGCCGGCATGAGCATGGGCGAAGTGGCGCAGGTGCTTGCGGTTACCGAGCGCACGACATTCCGCGACTGGCGCAAGGCGCGTGCGTTCCTGATCGATCATCTGAGTAGCGTCGGGGCATCGTAGCGATGGACGCGCAGCGCTTCCGGGAAGTCTGCGACTTGTTCGATGCCGTCGTCGGTCTGTCGGGCGCGCGCCGCGGCGAATGCCTGCGCGAACTGTGCGCGGACGCGGGCATCCGCGCGGACGTCGAGGCGCTGTTGAGCGCGGATGCGCGCGGGGATTCGTTCGAGGCCGCTGCGCACGCGCAGCGAGAGGCATTGGCGAGCGACGATGGCGGGGATGCGGGATCGCCCGTCGGCCGCACGTTCGGTGTCTGGCGCGTGGTCCGCGAGATCGGTCATGGCGGCATGGGCGTCGTCTACCTGGTCGAACGCGACGGCGACCGCTTCACCCAGCGCGGTGCCCTGAAGCTGATCAAGCGCGGCATGGATTCCGAGCCGATCGTGGCGCGCTTCCTGCGCGAACGCCGCGTGCTGGCGCAACTGGACCATCCCGGCATCGCGCGCCTGCTCGACGGCGGCATGAGCGCGGATGGCCGCCCGTACCTGGTGATGGATTTCGTCGACGGCCTGCCGCTGTCGGACCATATCCGGGCGTGTGCGCCAGGTCTGCGCGAGCGCCTGCGGATATTTCTTGATGTCTGCGACGCCGTCGCCTACGCGCACCGGCAACTGGTCGTGCATCGCGACATCAAGCCGGGCAATGTGCTGGTTACCCGCCACGGGGTCGTGAAGCTGCTCGATTTCGGCATCGCCAAAGTGCTCGATGGCGGCGACATCGACGATCACACGGCCACGCACGCTGCAGCGTTCACGCCGATGTACGCGGCGCCTGAGCAGCGCAACGGCGGTTCGGTCGGCACCACGACGGACGTGTATGCGCTCGGCCGTCTGCTCTACGAATTGCTTACCCAGGCGCGTGCGCAGGCGCCGCTGGCGTCCGCATTCATTGCGCCGGAAGAAGCGCCGGGCGCGGACGCAGGTGTTCCGCCGAGCGTGCGTGCGGCAGCCGCTGCCAGCGCGGCGCCGATTCCCGCGCGCGCACTGCGCGGCGATCTCGACACGATCACGCTGCGTGCCCTGCAGCGCGAACCGCAGCGGCGCTACGCGAGCGTCGACGCGCTGGCCGATGATGTGAGGCGCCATCTCGACAGCCGTCCGATCACCGCGCGGCGCGACAGCGCGGGGTACCGCGCGCACAAGTTCGCACTGCGTCATCGCTACCTGCTGAGCGCCGCGATGCTCGTCGTCGTCGTCTCGATCGCCGCGGCTACGCTCAGCCTGCACCAAGCGGCGGCCGTGCGCGAGCAGGCGCAGCGCGCACGTTCGTCGCAGGAGTTTCTGGCAGGCGTGTTCGCGCAGGCCACGCCGGACGAGAACAACGGGCGACCGTTCACCGCGCATCAACTGCTGGAGCGCGGCGAGCGCCAGAGCGCACAATTGTCCGGCAATCCATCCTCGCAGGCCGAGATGCTCAATCTGATCGCCGGCCTGTACTGGGACATCGGCGGCTATGAACGCGCCAAGGCACTCGCCGCTCAGGCCATCGCGCTCGGCGCGGGCGTACCGCTGCCGGCCAGGGCGCGCAGTCTGATCGTGCTGGCGCGCGTCGAAAATGAACTGCGCGCGTTTCCTGATGCCTTGCAACATGTTCAGGAGGCGCTCCGGCTTGCACGAGCGGCGGGCGAGGCGGGCATCGTCGAAGCGCTCGATGCGCAACGCGCCGGGTTGGCGATACGGGTGGGCAGCCAGGACTATCAGCATGCCGAACCCCTGCTGCGCCAGTTGCTGGACGACGATCGTGCGATCAACGGCGAATCCTCCAGCCAGGTCGCCGACGATCTCATCCTGCGGGGCAAGGTGCTCGAGAACAGCGCACGCGGGCCTGAAGGCATCGCCGCGATCACGCGCGCAGTCGGCATTCTGCGCGCGCTGCCGATCCGCTCGGACTCGCGCATGCTCGATGCGCTCAGCCGGCTCGGCATCGCACAATTGCACGAACAGGATCTCGTCGCCGCCGAGCCGACCCTGCGCGAGTGCGTCGAACTCGCCACGC
>DASWPR010000557.1:0-2982 GCA_036398455.1 Dokdonella sp. | reverse complement strand
TGCACGGTGGCGATACCGCCGGCGTGATCGAAATGGGCGTGCGAGTTCAGGATCAGCTTGACGTCCTCGACCTTGAAGCCGAGCTTGCGGATGTTCGCCTCGACCAGCGGCGCGGATTTTTCCAGCGTGCCGTCGAGCAGGATCGAACCGGCCTCGGTGTGGATCAGGATCGAGCTGATGCCGACGGTGCCCACGTAGTAGGTGTTGCCGTAGATCAGCGCCGGCTCCTGCGGCTGGGTCCAGCTCTCCGCGGCGGCGGCAGAGAGTGGCTGGGTCGATGCGAGTGCGAGCGCGAGTGCGACGGGAAGTGGTTGGGTCATTCGAGTCCTTTGATCGGTGTGCAAGGATCAAATGAGTTTCTTCAACCGATATAGCGCCTTGAGGGCATCGCGTGGCGAAAGCATGTCCGGGTCGAGCGCGCGCAGCGCTTCTTCGGCGGGCGAGGGCAGTGGCGGCGCAAACAGACCGAGTTGCGGCGATGCCGGCGCGGCGGCCGCCGGTCGCTCGACGACTCGCGTCGCCTGCTGGCGTTCGAGGCCCTGCAGATAGGTCTGCGCCAGCGCGATCACCGGTTTGGGCAGTCCGGCGAGCGCGGCGACCTGCAAGCCGAAGCTGCGATTCGCCGGGCCTTCCTTGACCGCGTGCATGAACACGAGCTGGTCGCCGCGCTCCTTGTCGTGAAATTCGACCGCGTCGAGATGCACGTTCGCGATGTCGTCGTACTCGGTCGCAAGTTCGGTCAGTTCGAAGTAGTGCGTCGCGAACAACGCGAACGCGCGGTTCGTCGTCGCCAGGCCGACCGCGCACGCACGCGCGAGCGCGAGTCCGTCGTAGGTGCTGGTGCCGCGGCCCACTTCGTCCATCAGCACCAGGCTCGATGCGGTGGCGTTGTGCAGGATGTTCGCGGTCTCGCTCATCTCGACCATGAAGGTCGACTGCCCGCGCGCCAGATCGTCGCCGGCGCCGATGCGCGTGAAGATGCGATCGATCGGACCGATCGTCGCCGCATCGGCGGGCACGTAGCTGCCGATGTGCGCGAGCAGCACGATCAAGGCGGCCTGGCGCATGTAGGTCGATTTGCCGCCCATGTTCGGCCCGGTAACGATCAGCATGCGGCGGCCGTCGTGCAAGTCGAGGTCGTTCGGCTCGAACGGATCGGCACGCACCTGTTCGACCACCGGATGGCGGCCACGCACGATATGGATGCCGCCGGCGTCGACCAGGTCGGGGCGGTTCCAGCTCAGCGCATCGGCGCGCTCGGCGAGCGAGGCCAGCACGTCGAGTTCGGCGATCGCGGCCGCGGCCGCCTTCAGCGGCGCCAGCTGTCCGATCAAGCTATCGAGCAGCGCTTCGTACAGTGCCCGTTCGCGCATCAGCGAACGTTCGCGCGCGGACAGCACCTTGTCTTCGAACGTCTTCAGTTCCTCGGTCACGTAGCGCTCGGCGCCCTTGATCGTCTGCCGGCGCGTGTAGTGCAGCGGCGCCTTGTCGGACTGGCCCTTGCTGATCTCGATGTAATAGCCGTGCACGCGGTTGTAGCCGACCTTCAGGCTCGGGATGCCGCTGGCGGTCTTTTCGCGTTCTTCCAGATCGAGCAGGAACTGATCGGCGTTCGTCGACAGCAGGCGCAGTTCGTCGAGCTCGGCATCGAAACCGGCGCGGATCACGCCGCCGTCGCGCTGCAGCACCGGCGGCGTCTCCACGACGGCCTGCGCCAGATGCGCGGCGGTGGCAGCATGTTCGCCGAGTCGCGCGACGAGTTCGCCCAGCAGCGGACTATCGCAGTCGGCCAGGCCGTCGTGCAGGCGCGGCGCCAGCAGCAAGCCGTCGCGCAGCGTCGACAGATCGCGCGGCCGCGCCGAACGCAGGGCGACGCGCGCGAGGATGCGTTCCAGATCGCCGATGCCGCGCAGGATTTCGCGCAAGGGCTCGAAGCTGCGACGATCGATGAGGGCGTCGATCGCCTGCTGGCGCCAGCGCAAAACGTCGCGTGCGCGCAATGGCCGATGCAGCCAGCGCCGCAGCAGGCGCGCGCCCATCGGCGTGATGCTGCGGTCGAGCACGCCGAGCAAGGTGAATTCGACATGGCCGCTCGCATGCGTGTCGAGTTCGAGATTGCGTCGCGTTGCCGCGTCGAGCGCGATCGTCTCGTTCGCGTTTTCCACGGCGAGACCGGTCAGATGCGGCAAGGCCGACTTCTGCGTCTCCTCCACATAGCCGAGCAGCGCACCGGCTGCGGCGGTCGCAAGCGGCAGGCCCTCGCAGCCGAAGCCGGAAAGATCGCGCGTGCCGAAGAAGCGCGCGAGCTCGCGCGTCGCAGTGGCCGCGTCGAAATGCCAGGGTGCGCGCTTGCGCAAGCCGGGTAGCGACACGACGAATTTCGGCCACACGACATCCTCGCCGACCAGGGTTTCGGCCGGCGTCAGGCGCGCGAGTTCGGCCGACAGCGTTTCCGCATCGGCGACTTCGCTGAGCAGGAAACGGCCCGCCGACAGGTCGACCCAGGCGAGCCCGTAACCGCCGGACCTGCCGGCCGCGATCGCCAGCAGCAGATTGTCGCGACGCTCTTCCAGCAGCGCCGCATCGGTGACCGTGCCCGGCGTGACCACGCGCACCACCTTGCGCTCGACCAGCCCCTTCGCGAGCGCCGGATCGCCGATCTGCTCGCAGATCGCCACCGACTCGCCCAGCTTCACCAGCCGCGCGAGATACCCCTCGACCGCGTGATACGGCACCCCGGCCATCGGAATCGGCGCCCCCGCCGACGCGCCGCGCTGGGTCAGCGTGATGTCGAGCAGGCGCGCCGCCTTGCGCGCGTCGTCGTAGAACAGCTCGTAGAAATCGCCCATGCGGAAGAACACGAGCGTGTCGGGGTACTCCGTCTTGGCGGCGAAGTACTGGCGCATCAGGGGGGTGTGTTCGGCGGTATTGATGGGCGCTCGTCCGTGTCTTCGAGGTCGTCGTGAGCCGCGAAGTTTAGCC
>DASWPR010000556.1:0-6566 GCA_036398455.1 Dokdonella sp. | reverse complement strand
GCGTTTGTACTGGCCGGCACGAAAGTCGACCCGGGCGAGCCGGTAGCCGAGCTGTGGCTCGCTGTGCGCCAGTTTGGCATCGCTGATCAGGATCGCGCGCGCTTCATCGAGATCGTTGGCGAGCATCGCTGCCTGCGCGCGCTGCAAGCGCTCCTGCACCGGCGCGCCGCCGGCGGGCGGCGGCGGGTGCGCCCGGCCGAGTCGCCCGAGCAGGCGATCGGCCGCTTCGCGTGCCGCGTCCAGCGGCTGCGCCTGCACGGACTCCACCGCGATGCGGGTGCCGTCCGCCGCGTTCGCGTGCAGCTCGACCACCCACTGGCTGTCGCGCGGCTTGAACGAGCCGTCGACCAGCCAGGCGTTGGGTGTGTCTCGCCGCAGCACGGCGGGGTCCGCAGCGTGCGCCGCCTGCAGCAGCGCGACCACGCTCTCGCTCGGCAGCACCGTCATGCCGCCTTCGCGCAGGCGGTCGGCGATCAGGTCCATCGCGCCGAGCCGCAGCCAGGCCTGATCGGAGTTCGCATCGATCTGCAGCGGCAGGACGATGGCATTGGCTGCATTCACAATCGCACTCTCGCGCGGCACGAATGCGCGGCGCAGGACGAACCCCGCGCCGAGAATCAGGACGAACGCGAGCAGCGCTGCGTAAAGAATCCAGCGCGTCGGGCGCCGCGGCGCGGGTGGCGCGGGTTCACGGCCAACTTCGGAAGCCCCAGTGGCTGGTCTGGCAGCGTGCTCGCCCGCGTGCACGGCCTCGCCGCCATCGACGACCTCGAGTTCGGCGATCCAGTGGTAGCCGAAGCGCGAAACGGTGCGGATGACGTGCTGCACCTGGCCGTCGTCGCCGACCGCCCTGCGCGCGCGCAGCACGGTTTGCCCGAGCTGGGTATCGGAGACGTTCGGGCGGCCCCAGATCGCCTCGACCAGTTCGTCCTTGTTGACCGCGCGCCCGCGCTGTTCGATCAGGTAGACCAGGCAGTCGAACGCGCGCGGCGACAACCGCACGCGCAGGCCGCTGCGCTGCAGTTCGCGCGCAAGCGTACTCAGCGTGAAATCGCCGAAGCGGTAGACGTGGCCGGGCATGCGTGGCGCGTTCCGAAGAAGTCGAAGATCGCGGCGCCGTTCTTCGCGATCGCATCCGATGGCCGGCGCGGCGCGGCGGCCTTACAGGTGCAGGATCGGCAGCAGGCCGATGATGCCGACGATGATCAGATAGATCGCGACCACATAGTTGAGCAGGCGCGGCACCAGCAGGATCAGGATGCCGGCGATCAGGGCGATCAGCGGCTGCAGGGCGACATGGATGTGCATTGGGGGGTTCCTTGCGGTCGGTTTCCTATCACGCAAGTTAGCAGCAGGACGTGACGAACGCACCCCGCGTGCTCCGGCTCCGCCGAGTCAGCGCGGAAATACCGATGCGGCGAGCAGGCGCTTTATTTTCTTCTCGGCGGCGGCGGGTTCCTGCGCACGCCGTCCGCTGCGCAGATCCGCTTCCGTCCCTTCCGCCGGCGCATAGCGCGAACGCCGCGGCGTCCATTCGAGCAGGCCGATCGTCTCGTAGGCGTTCACCACGTCGAATACTTCGGTCATCGTCGCGCCTGCGGCCGCGGCGATGCGATGCAGGGGCTTGGATCGCAGCATGTTCATCGCGATGCGGTACTGGCGGCGATAACTGCCGTCGACCGAGATCCAGCTTTTCACCCGATAGCTGCCGCCGGGGTCCAGGTGCGGCGCCAGCCAGCCGTTCGAACCGAGCAGCCCGGCGAGCCAGCGCAGCCGCGCCAGCGGATGGGCCGGCGTGGTGTCGCGCAGGTCGGCGAAACGTACGCCGCTGATCGGCCGGCATTCGCGCCCTTTCACCGGCTCCAGCAGGTAGGGTTCGAGTTCGGAAAGATCGGCATGCGACATGTAGCTGTCGCTGTCCGGATCGAGCACCAGCGAGGGCAGTCCGGCGCGTTGGATCAGGATCGCGCCGCGGCCGCGTGCGACCAGCTTGTCGATATTGGTCACGACGCGCGCGCGGCGCGCCGGATCGAACGAAGCGCGCCCGTCGTCTTCGGCCTCGCTGTCCGCTGCTGCGTCCGGCTGCGCGATCAGCACGATCGGCGCGGCGCGGCCGAGCAGCGCTCCGCCATACGGCAGGTCGAGGCTGTCGGCAGGTTCCACGACGGAACGATTGAGTGTTTCGGCGAGCTGGTCCGCGCCGACCGGGCGGCGCAGTACCCATTGCGCGCCGAGCGAGTCGCCCTGCGCGTCGGCCAGCACGATGAAGGGTTTGCGTTCGTCGAGCGCGCGGACGCGGGCGACGCGGCCGCCGAACTGTGCCAGATCCACGATGACGAGGTCGGCGGCCGCGTCGGCGGCCACACGCCAGTCATCCTGCAGGCGTGCACCCGCTTGCCGCAGCAAAGAGGCTATGTGCGCCTTGTCGGCGTCCGAGACGCCGGCCATGGCCAGGTGTTTTTCGCTCTTCATCGGCTTCACTGGAATCCCGCTGGCACCGGGTTGGGCAACTGATGCCAGCTTTAGTACCGCCTGCGTTGTGATTCAATGCAAAAAACGTGACACGCGTGCCTGCGGCTGGTTGCCGTTGCCGTGCGAATGATTGGGGATTTCCCTCAAACCCGCATGACAGAGCCGTTTCAATGCCAGATCGCGCGGCGCCGGATCGTGTCCCGCGTCACACATGCTTGCAATTGACGGCGGTCGCGCCGCCGCGACCGTGGATCGGCAGCCCGCTCGCCGGCCCGCCTCGGCCAGCCGCAGCTGCATCCTTCGGACCGCTCGCGTCACAAGCCGACGGTGGCGGTCCGCCGCCAGCCTTCCGCGTTCACAGACCAAGCGTGAGCACGAGCTCGCTGTTCGCCACGACCACGTGTTTCAGCAGCAGCCGTGCGGTCGCGCGCTTCGCGTCGATCGCCCGCAGGGTATGGATCGGATAGCGGCGGACGAATTCCTGCAGGGCCTCGGCGACCACCCGCTGGGTGCGAACGGCGTACTCGGCCGGCACGCCCTGCACGTCGAGACGCGTCACGACCGGATCGGTGAGATACAAGCCGCCATTTTCACGCTCGTAGCGGATGCCGGTCTGCAGATCGACGCTGCCGCCGAGCGGCCTGGTTTCGCGGCCGATGCGGATATCCAGCTGCACGTCGACGCCGATGTCGACGCGCTCGCTGCCGTCGTGCAGCTGCACGCGCGGATGCGCCAGTTCGACCTCGAAGATCAGCAGGAACGCGCGTTTGAGCGGCAGCTGGCGTTCGAGCTGTCGGCGGATGTCTTCCTCGCTCAGACGCAGCACATAGTCCTTGCCGCTGAAATAGAACCCTGCCGCGGCGAACGCGGCGATCAGGATCAACGACGCAGGCAGCACAAACCGATGCATGACACGCTTCCCCGTGCTCGATGCGGCACGATCGCAGGAAGCCTGCGGCGCAGCCGTGTCGCACGCGACAGGCCGGTCGAGACATGCGTCACGCTCTGCGCCGCCGCACGCGCATCGCGCGCATGCGGCGTGAGCGCGGCGTGCGCGCCGCTCAGTCCTCTTCCACCTTCGGCTTGTAGGCGTCGGTCAGTTGCTTCTGCACCTGCGCCGGCACCGGTTCGTAGTGGCTGAACTCGATTGCGTAGCGGCCCTGGCCTCCGGTCATCGCCTTCAGTTCGGTCTGGTAGTCCGCCACTTCCGCCAACGGCACCTGCGCCTTGATGATGATCTCGCCGCCGCGCAGCGAGTCGGTGCCGTTGATGCGTGCGCGCTTGGACGAAAGGCCGCCGGTGACGTCGCCGATGTGTGCGTCGGGAACGAACACATCGAGATTGACGATCGGCTCGAGCACCTGCGGTCGCGCCTTGACGATCGCGTCGAGAAACGCCTTCTTGCCAGCGCTGACGAAGGCGACTTCCTTCGAGTCGACCGGGTGGTACTTGCCGTCGTAGACGGTCACGCGGACGTCCTGCAGCTGATAGCCGGCGACGGCGCCATGCTCGAGCACCTGGCGCACGCCTTTTTCCACGGCAGGGATGAACTGCCCGGGGATGGTGCCGCCCTTGACCTCGTCGGCGAACTCGAAACCACCGCCGCGCGGCAGCGGCTCGACGCGCAGGAACACCTCGCCGAACTGGCCGGCACCGCCGGTCTGCTTCTTGTGGCGGTGATGACCTTCGGCCTTCGCACCGATGGTTTCGCGATATGCGATGCGCGGCGGCCGCGTCGTCACCTCGACGCCATAGCGCTCCTTCATGCGCTCCAGCATCAGCTTCAGGTGCAGGTCGGAGAGGCCGCGGATGATCGTCTCGTTGAGTTCCTTGTTGTGCTCGATGCGGAAACACGGATCTTCCTCGCCGAGCCGGGCGAGCGCGGTGGCGAGTTTCTGTTCCTGCCCCTTGTGCGCGGGCGTGACCGCGAGGCCGAACATCGGCAGCGGGAAGTCGAGCGGCTTCAGGCGGATCTGGTCCTCGTCGTGCGAATCGTGCAGCACCGCATCGAAGTGGACTTCCTCGACCTTCGCGACCGCCGCGATATCGCCCGGGATGGCCTGCTCGATCTCCACATGATCCTTGCCGCGCAGCTTGAACAGATGGCCGACCTTGAACGGCTTCTTGCCGTCGTCGACGAACAGCTGCGTGTCCTTCCTGACCGTGCCCTGGTAGACGCGGAACACGCTGAGCTTGCCGACGAAGGGATCGTTGACGATCTTGAATACGTCGGCGATCACGTGCATGGACGGATCGGGCTCCGGCGTGATCGCCTGCGCGTTCGCGCCGCTGCCCTTGATGAAGACCGGCGGATTGCCTTCCTTCGGATTCGGCAGCAACCTGGCGATCAGGTTCAGCAGTTCCTTCACGCCGGCGCCAGTGCGCGCGGAGACGAAGCAGATCGGCACCAGGTGGCCCTGGCGCAGGCACTCCTCGAAGGCGTCGTGCAGCTCCTGCCCGGACAAGCCGGATTCGCCGTCGTCGAGGTAATGGCCCATCACCGTCTCGTTGATCTCGACGACCTGGTCGATGATGTGCTGGTGTGCGGCGGCCACGCTGGAGAAATCCGCCTCGCCGCTCGGCTGGAAGAAGCAGTCGACGACCGCGCTGCCGCCTTTCGCCGGCAGATTGATCGGCAGGCATTCGCCGCCGAATTCGTCGCGCAGCGATTCGACGATGCCTTCGAGGTCGATGCCGGCCTGGTCGATCTTGTTGACGATCAGCAGGCGACACAGGTTGCGCTGCTTCGCGCGATCCATCAGGCGGCGCGTCGAGTGCGCGATGCCGGTGGCCGCGTCGACGACGATCGCACAGGTTTCCACGGCGGCGAGCGCCGACAGGGTCTGGCCGCGGAATTCCTGGAACCCAGCCGTGTCGATCACATTGATGTGCACGTCGCCGATATCGATCGAGGCGATCGCGCTGCCCATCGAGTGCCTTCGCTCGCGTTCCATCGGATCGTGATCGGATACCGTCGTGCCGCGCTCGACCGCGCCTGCCGTCTGGATTGCGCCGCCGGCATGCAGCAGGACTTCGAACAGAGTGGTTTTGCCGGCGCCCGCATGGCCTGCGAGTGCGATGTTGCGGATGCCATCGGTGATATACGACATGACTGAAGCCTCCCAGCGTGATGTGTGGGCGAGGCCGTCATGGTCGTCCGTGCGGCGGGTATGGGCCGAACGGGCATTGCGCCACGCGGGACGGTCATGGCGGTACCGGCGCGTCGTGTCCGTGCAGCAGGCGCACCGGCCACATAGACTTGTCCGATCGAGCCGGAGGGTCAAGACGCAATGCGTGATAAACGCGCGAACCCGCCGGCGACCGTGGTCTGCGTGCATGGCGCCGGCGGCGGCGGCTGGGAATGGGCGATCTGGGCGCGCGTGCTGGCTGCGCGCGGCTTCGCGGTGATCGCGCCGGACCTGCAGCCGGTCGCGGCGGGTATCGAGGCGACGCGTCTGGCCGATTATTCCGCTCAGGTGCTGCAATGGTGCCGCGGCGTCGATGCTCCGGTCGTCCTGGTCGGTGCCAGCCTGGGCGGGCGCCTCGCCCTGCTGACGGCGCGCGCGGCCGGCGCTAGCGCCCTGGTGCTGGTCAATCCGTTGCCGCCCGAGGGACTGGCCGGACCGCACCCGCCGCGGCCGCCGCGGGTGCCGTGGGGGCGCGAGCGTTCGCTCGCGCGCACGCGCCGGGCGCTGCCGGATGCCGACGCTGCGGCGCGGTTGTACGCATTCCGGCGCTGGCGCGACGAGTCCGGGGCCGCGCTCGACGAAGCCTGTGCCGGATTTCCGCTCGAGCCGCAGGCGTGCCCTGTCCTGTTGCTCGCGAGCGAATGCGACGACGATGTGCCGGCCGCGAGCAGTCGCGCGCTGGCGGCGGCGCTGGCGGCGGATTTCGAGCTGCTGACCGCGGCCACCCATGTCGGCCCGCTGCTTGGCCGCAGCGCCGCCGCGACGGCGGAACGCGTGGCGCGCTGGATCGAGCAGGCCCGCCTTGCCGGCAGCGCGGCGCACGAGAATTTAGCGGCGCTTTAGGCGAAGTTGATTATTCTGCCGGCCTCTGTGCGCCCGTGATTCGTGCGCTCGCGCCTAAACGAT
>DASWPR010000555.1:0-2632 GCA_036398455.1 Dokdonella sp. | reverse complement strand
GAGGCCAGGAACAGGCAATAGGGAAACGACAGCGCGTCGGTCAGCCGCGGCGTCAGCGCGTGCGCCTCGAGGTGGTTCACCGCGATCAGCGGCGTATCGTGCACCATCGCGATCGCCTTCGCCGTAGTCAGCCCGACAATGACGCCACCGATCAGGCCGGGACCGGCGGCGGCGGCCACCGCGGACAGATCCGCGAATTTCGTGCCGGCATCCGCCATCGCGCGGCGGATGATGCCGTCGAGCAGGTCGATATGGGCGCGTGCGGCGATTTCCGGCACCACGCCGCCATAGGGCGCGTGGTCGGCGATCTGCGAATGCACGATGTTGGAGAGGATGCGGCCCGAGCCGTCGGGCCGGCGTTCGATCACGGCCGCGGCGGTTTCGTCGCAGGTCGTCTCGATCCCCAGCACGCGCATCGGTTCGCTCGTCAAAAATTCAATCCTTGCACTTGTCGGCCAGACCGGGCTTTTGCTGCCCCGGCGTAGCATTGCGGGGTTGCACGGTGCAATCTCCCAAGCTCCTTCAATTTCTTCCGCCGATGCTCCCGAAAGCGTTTCCGCATGGCCATTCTTGTCACCCGCCCGCAGCCCGACAATGACAGCACCGCGAATGCGCTCCGCGCCCGTGGACTTGAGGTGTTGGCTGCGCCAATGCTGCGGTTCGAGATGGTGATCGTGCAGGACGATCATGACGATCACGCGGATTCGCATTACGGCGCGGTGATCGTGACCTCGGCCAATGCGCTGCGCGCGATCGATGGCCAGCAGGTTTTGGCCACTTTGCTGAAGCTGCCTTTGTTCGCGGTCGGCGAGCGCACGGCGGAAGCCGCGCGCGAGGTCGGCTTTACCAAGGTGATCTCGGCCGATGGCGACGCCAATGCGTTGCGCGACCTCGTGGTGGCGCGCGTCAAGGCGAAGAAGCTGAAGAAATCCGCCACGCTGCTGTATCTCGCCGGCGCCGACCTCGCCCGCGATCTCGCCGGCGAACTCGGCGAACGCGGCTTCAACGTCGTCACCCACACCGCCTACCGGATGGCCCCGGTGATGGACCTGCCCGTCGAAGTCGCCGCCGGCTTTGCTGCAGGCACCGTTGAGGCCGTGCTGCATTATTCGCGGCGCAGTGCGCGCGCCTTTTTCGCGGCGGCGCGCATCGCCGGCGTCGAAATCTCGGCGCTAGCGGTACCCCATGTCTGCCTGTCCGATTCGGTCGCCTCGATCGCGCGCGACGCTGGCGCGACACAGGTGCTGCTGGCGGCCACGCCGGATGAAAATGCCCTGTTCGCGGCGCTGGACCGTGCCATCGCGTCGTTATCGCGCTAAGACAGGGCGGCGAATCCGGGACGGCTTCGCACCCTGCCTTGAGGAACCCGCGCCATGGTCGATGACAGGCCCGAACCGACTGGACCGCTGGATCCCAACCGGCCGCGCCGTGCGCCGCCGACCATCGACCTGCCGGCGTCCGAAGTGACCAGCGCCACCTCCGGTCCCCCGGCCCCTGAACCGGTCGAGGAACCCGCAGCCGCCGAAATGCCCGAGGAAACCGCGGCCGAATCGATCGCCGATCCGGTGTTGCCCGACGAACCGGCCCCGCCGCGCGCCAGCCGCCCCTCGATTTTGATTCCTGCCGCATCTGGCGCGGTTGCCGCGGCATTGGTGCTCGGCGCCGCCTGGTTCGCCGGCTGGCCTGGTTCGACCGCGCCGGAACCGGCCGACACGGCTGCGCTGGACGCCCTGACGGCTCGCGTCGCCAGGCTCGAAGCCCGTCCCGCGGCACCGGCCTCCGCTGTTGCGGCGCCCGATCCCGCGACCGCCACCCGGCTGGACGCACTGGAAAAATCACAGGCCGCGCTGCGCAGCGACCTCGCCGCCGCGAAAACCCAGTCGGCCACCGCCGCTGCCGCCGTCACCGAGTTGAAATCCGCGCCATCCGTTGCCGCGGTGGACCTGTCGCCGATCACCGAACGGCTCGGCCAGGTCGAGCGCGCCGCCGGCGCCTTGAAGACCGAGGCCGCCCAGCAGAGCGCGAAGCCGGCCGACGACAAGCCGCTGCGCCGCGTCGTCGCGGCCTCGCTGCTCGACGGCACGGTGCGCCAGGGCGATCCCTATGCCGCAGCGCTCGCCGCGGCCAAGCCACTGGCGGATGATGCCGACCGGTTGAAGCCGCTCGACGTTTTCGCCGCGACCGGTGTGCCGACGACCGCGGCACTGGGCCGCGACTTGCTGGCGCTGCTGCCGAAGCTGGCGCTCGCCGCCGAGCCCGTCGCGACCACCGGCAGCATCGTCGATCGGCTGCAGGCCGGCGCGGCCAGGCTGATCCGCATCGAGCGCACCGACGCGGTTGCCGGTGATGACCGCGGCGCCGTGGCATCGCGCGCCGCCGCAGCGGCGCGTCGCGGCGACATCGCCGAGGCGAAGCGCGAACTCATGACCTTGCCGCCGGCGGATCGCGCCACCGTGCAGCCGTGGATCGACCGCGTCGATGCCCGCGAAGCCGCGCTCTCCGCTTCCCGTCAGTTCGCCGCCGATGCGATGGCAGCGCTCTCCAAACCGGCGCCATAGGAATCCGATGCTGCGTATCATTTCCTTCCTCGTGTTGATTGCGGTGGTCGCCGCCGGCGCAGCCTGGATTGCCG
>DASWPR010000554.1:0-2171 GCA_036398455.1 Dokdonella sp. | reverse complement strand
TGAGCCGCGCCGCCTACAGCGCGCACAACTACACCCAGGCGATCGCCTATGTCGACCAGCTGGACTATCACTGCGCCGTGCTCGGCGGCCCCGCGTTGCCCAATACCTGGCGCTCCGCGCGCGATCTGGTCAATGCCGAAGGAGAGGTGGTCAGCTACACCGGCAACCTGCGCTTCGCGCTCGGGCGCTTGAACGGCTCGCCCTGAGCAGCGCTGCGATGCCGGCCAAGCTCAGCGTGCATGTTCCCGGCGAGGCGGTCATCGTGCGCGTGCTGGCCGACGACAGCGGCATCGTGATCGGGCGCGACCCTGCCTGCGCCGTCGCCATCGCGCATGATTCGGTATCGCGCCGGCACGCCGAGTTGTGCAGTGCCGGCCCGGGCACGTGGTCGCTGACCGACCTGGGCTCGAAGAACGGCATCCGCGTCGATGGCGAGCGCGTCGCCGCCGCGGAACTCAGCGGCAGCCGATGGTTCGCCGTCGGCGATGTGTTCTGCGAATTCGAATGCGTCGATGCGGCGGGCGTCGAACACCTGGCGATGCGCGCGGCCGAGCGGCGCAGCTCGTCGATGGCGTGGACGCGCCGCCTGCAGGCCGACGTGCGCGGCGACAGCCTGATCGCCGACCTGCTGCGCGGCATCGTCGACATCGCCGAGTGCCGGCGCGGTTTCCTGCTGGTGCCCGACGCGCAGTCGCAGATGCGCGTGCGCGCCTGCTACGCGCTGCAGCCGGACGAAGTCGGGCGCAGCGCGTTTTCCGGCAGCCGCAGCGCAGTCGAACGCACGATCCAGCATCGCCGCGCGGTGTTCCTTTCCGACCAGCGCGACCGCGCCTGGCTGCAAGGCCAGGCGAGCGTCATCGCGCGCGACATCCGCGCCCTCGCCTGCCTGCCGCTGCAGCAGGATGGGCGTCTGCTCGGAGTCGCCTATGCGGACACTGACGACGAGGCCAAGGTATTCACCGATCTCGACGCCGAACTGCTCGAAGCCTTCGTCGGCCACGCCGCCGCTGCGCTGGCAGCCAGCGAACTCGATGTCACGCTTGCCGGCATGGCGGCCCTGCTCGCCGTCGACGAAGCCGGTGCCGCCCACAGCACCGGCGCAGCGCCCTACTGGGCACCCGCCGCCGCGCGCAGCGATCAGCGCGCATGACCTCGCCCGGGCGCAACATGGAAGCCGAATCGGCCGCCCTGAATGCGACGGTGACCGGCATTCTGGCTGCGACGGACCTGCGCAGCGGCGAGGTGGTCGGCGGGCGCTATCGCATCGTGCGTCTGCTCGGCATGGGCGGCATGGGTGTCGTCTACCAGGCGCACGATATCGAACTGGACATCGATATCGCACTCAAGCTGCTGCGCCCGGAACTGGCGAGCCGGCCGGATGCGTTCGAGCGATTCCGCCAGGAGCTGCTGCTGGCGCGCCAGGTATCGAGCCCGCACGTCGTGCGCATCCACGATCTGGTCCGGCACGGACAGGCGTGGCTGATCAGCATGGACTTCGTCGACGGCGAATCGCTCGAACACCTGCTCGACAAGCAAGGCGCGCTGCCGCCCGATCGCGCCATCGGCATCCTGCGGCAGCTTGCGCAGGGACTGGCGGCTGCGCATCAGCGCGGCGTCGTGCATCGCGACCTGAAGCCGGCCAATATCCTGGTCAACCACAACGGCGACGCCGCGATCACCGACTTCGGCGTGGCGCGCTCGGCCGGCAATACCGGCATCACCGCCAGCGGCGTCATCATCGGCACGCCCGAATATCTTTCGCCGGAACAGGCGCGCGCCGAACCGCTGGATGGCAGCAGCGATCTGTATGCGCTCGGCCTGATCTTCCACGAAATGCTCACGGCGACGCTGCCGTTCCGCGGCGGCACGCCGGCCGAGATGCTCGCGCAGCGCATCGTGCGCGATCCGCCGCCGCCCGATCGCGTCAAGCCCGACCTGCCTTCGTTCGCGGTGCGTCTTTGCACGCGGCTGCTCGAACTGAAACCCGCACGACGCTTCCAGTCCGCCGACGATGTCGTGCGCGCGATCGATACGCGTCGCGTCCCCGGCTTCGACCGCACGCAGCGCAAGAGACTCGGCAGGCTTGCCGCCGCCGTCCTGATCCTCGCCGCCGCGGCAGGCGCCTGGCACTGGCGCGACTACGTGACAGGCGCGCGCAACTCGGCGCCCGT
>DASWPR010000553.1:0-20142 GCA_036398455.1 Dokdonella sp. | reverse complement strand
GTCAAGCTGATGTTCGGCGATTGGATCTACTGGAATGACCAGACGAACAGCGTCACCCGGCTGGTATCGCCGCAGGGCTTTGTCGCCGGTCGGCTCGCCAATCTGTCGCCCGAGCAGTCAAGCCTGAACAAGCAGCTCTTCAGCGTCGTTGGCAGCCAGAAGTCGGGCGTGCCCGGCTCTGGGCAGTCGGCGACCTACAGCTCTGCCGAGCTGCATACGTTGTTCCAGGCCGGGATCGTGCGTCGATGTGATCTCCAACGCATACAACCGCAAGGTCGTGCGCGAAACTCCGGCACCGTGCGAACCCGGCTGCTGATCGCGCCGGCGATGTAGCGCCGGCGTCCCGGGTATTTCGTCGGCGTCGTCCATTCCATCGGGAGTGTTGCGTGAATCGAATCATCAGCGACGAGGCGTGGACCCGCCTGGCCAAGCAGCTCGACGCCGAGGTGGCTGCGCTGCGCGCGGTGGCCGAGGTGGAATCGGCCGGCGACGGTTTCCTGCCGGCGCCTTCGATCCTGCCGAAGGTGCTGTTCGAAGGGCATGTGTTCCATCGCCTCACCCAGGGGCGCTTCGATGCGACCCATCCGCAGCTGAGCTACCCGACCTGGGACAGGAAGAAATATTCCGGTTCGCTCGCCGGCGAATGGGACCGCTTGAACACCGCCTGCCTGCTCGATCGCACGGCAGCGCTGCAGTCGGCGAGCTGGGGCATGTTCCAGATCATGGGCTTCAACTACGACGCCTGCGGCTGCGCCGATGTCGACGGCTTCGTCGCCGCGCAGCGCGCCGGCGCCGATCAGCAGCTGGCCTTGTTCGCCGCGTTCATCGCACGCGCGCCCTTCATCGACGCGCTGCACCAGCGCGACTGGGCCGCCTTCGCCAAGGCCTACAACGGCAGCGGATATCGTGCGAACGCGTACGACACGAAACTGCGCGAGGCGTACCGGCGTTTCAGCGCGGCACCGGCAGGTGCGGGCGTGGGCGCGCGCAAGCCGGCGAAGAAAACCGCGCGTCAGCGCGCAGCGGCGAAACCGTCGGCGCTGCCGCCCGGTCGCGCGAGCTTCGCTGCGGTGCAGCCGCAGCGGCAACCGTTGCGGCGCGCGCCGGTCAAGCCCGATTCGGTCGATCTGCGCGACTGGCTGTACCGGCCGAGCATCGCGGTCAGTCCGCATGCGCAGATCCTGCCGACCGATCCGCGCTCGATCAAGGATCAGGGGCAGTCCAACGCGTGTACGGGCTTCGCCCTGTCGACCGTGGTCGAATACCTGCTCGCGCGCGGCCAGCGCCCGGCCGAGCAGATTTCCGGCTACATGCTCTACAGCATGGCGCGGCGCTACGACGAATGGAGCGACAACGACGATGCCGACGCCGGCTCGTCGCTGCGCGGTGCGCTGAAGGGCTGGTCGCGCCACGGCGCGAGCCTCGCGCGCCTGTGGAAGACCAAGCGCATGCCGGCGGCGACCAACGATCCGGCGACGGACTGGTGGCTGGATGCGGTCAAGCGTCCGCTCGGAACCTACTACCGCATCGTGCCGAAGGCGATCGGCGACATCCACGTGGCGTTGTCCGAAGCCGGCGTCGTGTACGCCAGCGCGATGGTCCACGACGGCTGGTCGGTGCTCGCCGATGGCGCCGACGAGGAAGCGCCGACCAGCGTCGCGCAGTTGCCGAAGATCAAGTCCGCACGCGGCACCGCCGGCCACGCGTTCGCGATCGTCGGCTACTCCGACGCGGGATTCGTCGTGCAGAATTCGTGGGGCACCCGCTGGGGTCGCGGCGGCTTCGCGATCCTCGCCTACGATGACTGGCTGCAGAACGCGATGGACTGCTGGGTCGTGCAGCTCGGCGTCGTCACCAGCGAACACGAACTGGTCGCGCAGGATTCCACGCTGCGCCCGCAAGCCGCCGGCCAGCCCGTGCTGCTGGCGAGCGACGACAAGCTGGCCGATCACCAGATCGCGCCGTTCGTGGTCGACATGGAGAACAACGGCGAGCTGAGCCAGCGCGGACGCTTCCGCACCCAGCCGGGCGACCTGGCCGACCTGCTCGATTTCCATCTCGGCAACGTCGCGTGCAAGGAATGGGGCCTCGGCCCGCAGGACACGGTCGACATCGCGATCTACGCGCACGGCGGCCTGGTCGACGAGGACGCCGCCGCCGAGACGGCGCGCAGCTGGATTCCGCTGCTGCGCTCCAATCGCATCTTCCCGATTTTCCTGATGTGGGAAACCGGTGCGCTGCAGACCCTGATGGACATCCTCGATGATTTTGCCGCCAGGCAGGACAAGGCGGCGATCGACTCGGCCGGCGGCTGGTGGGAGCGTTTCGAAGACGCCGTCGGCGACTGGAAGAACGAACGCATCGAGAGTTTCGCGCGCTGGCCCGGCGGCAAGCTCTGGAGCGAGATGAAACAGAATGCGGATGCGCTGTCGAGTACGCAGCAATCCGGCGTCGTGCAGTTGTTCAAGCTGTTCAAGCAGCGCGAAAAGAGCCTGCCGCGCGTGCGCCTGCATCTGGTCGGCCATTCGGCCGGCTCCATCGTGCACTGCTATCTCGGCAAGCGCGCTGCGGCGCAGGGCCTGTCGATCGAATCGCTGAGCTTCCTGGCGCCGGCCGCGCAGATCGACCTGTTCGACAGCACGCTCGGCGCGCTCGTCGCCGATGCGAAGCAGCCGATCCGCACCTTGATCGCCAACCTCACCGGCTCCGCCGAACTGGCCGATCCGACCTGTGGCCCGTATGGGCATTCGCTGCTGTACCTGGTCTCGCGCTCGCTCGATGGCGGCCAGGACGTGCCGATCCTCGGCATGGAAAAATTCCTCGTGCCCGCCGTGGTGACGCAGCCCTGGGGCGCGCAGGTCGACCGCCTCGCCAGCCCCGGCGGCTTCGTCGCGCCGGCCGCGGCGGCGACCCGGGCGACCACGCACGGCGGCATGGATGACGACAGCGTGGTGCAGGCCGCCGTCATCCAGCACATCAAGGGTCCGGGCTGGAGCGGACCGGTGGTGCGGCCGCCGAATTCCTGAGCCGCAGCCGCGTCGACGCGCTTCGACGAGGCTGCGAAGCTGGCCGGCGGACGAAGCCGGCCGGCGGACAGGGCGCACTGCCTTGCCGGACGCTCCTTCACGGCAAGGCTCCGCCCACGCCGTCAGCCGATCACGCGCGGCTTCAGCAGGTCTTCCAGCCCGATCCGGCGCAGCAGTTCGGCGCGCACGCGGTCGGCGACGCCGTTGACGATCTCGGCGCCGTCCTGCGACGGATCGATATGCACGCGGAACGGGCGTTTGCCGAACGGCGCATCGACGACCTTGACGATGGCTTCGGCGACCGCGCCGGCATCGGCGTCGGCCGGTTCGAGCGCGGCGAGTCCCTTGAGTGCGATGTCCGCGATGTCGGCGGTGGGCCCGTGCGCGTATTCGTCCGCGCGCGCCGCGTCGGCGGGCTTGCCCGCATGCGCGAAGTGGTTGGTGCCCTGGGTGAACGCGCCCGGCACGACGATCGAGGTCTCGATGCCCCAGCGCGCGAGTTCGCCGGCGTAGCTGACCGCGATGGAATCCATCGCCGCCTTCGCCGCGAAATACGGCGCGAGGAACGGTGGCGTGCCGCCGCGCGAACTGCTCGAGGAAACCCACACGAGCAGGCCGCGGCCCTGCCGGCGCAGCTGCGGCAGCGCTGCGCGATTGACGCGCTGCGTGCTGAGCACATTGATGTCGTACAGCTCGGCGTACTGTTCCGGCGTGAATGCCTCGGCCGGTCCGAACACCATGTGGCCGGCATTGTGGATGACGACGTCGAGGCGGCCGTTGTCGGCGACGATCTGGCCGATGGCCGCATCGGCCGACGCCTGCGTAGCGACGTCGAGCTCGACCGTGCGCAGGTCGACGCCGTGTTCACTTGCATACTTGTGCACTTCTGCAACCTGCGGCGCGTTGCGGCCGCGGGTCTCGCGCATGCTGGCGTAGACCGTGTGTCCCGCATTGGCGAGGGCGTGCGCGGCGAGCAGGCCGAAGCCGCTCGAGGCGCCGGTGATGAGGATGACGTTCTTCATGGAATGACTCCTTGGGATGAGGTGATCGCTGTGCTTCGCAACGCGCGTTCAGATGATTCCGCCGTTCGCGCGCAGCACCTGGCCGTTGATCCAGCCGCCGTCGGGACCGGCAAGGAAGGCGACCGCATGGGCGATGTCGTCGGGCTGGCCGAGCCGCTCCAGCGGTGCCAGCTTGGCCAGGCGATCGACGAGTTCGGGCGACTTGCCCTTGAGGAACAGATCGGTCGCGGTCGGTCCCGGCGCGATGGCGTTGACGGTGATGTTGCGTCCGCGCAGTTCCTTCGCGAGCACGCCGGTCATTGCTTCGACGGCCGCCTTGGTCGCCGCATAGACCGCATAGGTCGGCTGCAGCAGCCCGACCACGCTGGAGGAAAAATTGATGATGCGGCCGCCGCCGCGCATTCGCAGCGCGGCTTCGCGCAAGGTGTTGAAGCTGCCTTTCAGATTCACCGCGATCAGGCGGTCGACGCTGGCGTCGTCGCTGTCGGCGATCGTCGCCAGGGTCATGATGCCGGCGTTGTTGACCAGCACGTCGACGCCGCCGAAGGAGGTCTGCGCCGCGTCGAACATGCGGCGCACCGCGGCGGGGTCGGCCACGTCGGCCTGCGCGGCGAGCGCGGTTCCGCCGGCCTGTTCGATCGTGCGCACGAGCGCCTCGGCTTCCGCCGCCGCGCCCGAGTAGTTGATCACCACGGTGAACCCGTCGCGCGCCAGACGCTGCGCCACCGCGGCGCCGATACCGCGCGACGCGCCGGTGACGATGGCGACCTTGTTCGTTTGCTCGTTCATCTGCGTTCTCCTGGCCGGCCCGATGCCGGCGTGAGAACCACGATAGAACTTCGCTCGTTCCGGATAATCCCGTATTCTTTGGCAACACTATTCGGAATCCGGGAATAGTCGATGGACAAGTTCGAGGCCTTGCGGGTGTTCACGCGCATCGTCGAGCGGCGCAGCTTCACCCTGGCTGCGCACGATCTCGGCCTGCCGCGCTCGAGCGTGACCGAGGCGGTCAAGCAGCTCGAAGCGCAGCTCGGCGCGCGCCTGCTGCAGCGGACGACGCGCCACGTCAGCCCCACGCTGGACGGCGAGGCGTACTACCAGCGCTGCATCGCCGTGCTGATGGACCTGGAGGATGCCGAAGCGGCGTTCGGCGACGCCAAGCCGCGCGGCCTGCTGCGTGTCGACGTGCACGGCACCCTGGCGCGCCATTTCATGCTGCCCGGCTTGCCGGCCTTTCTCGCGCACTATCCGGATCTGCAGCTGCATATCGGCGAGGGCGACCGGTTGGTCGATCTGGTGCGCGAGGGCGTCGACTGCGTGCTGCGCGTCGGCGAGCCTAAGGACAGCGCGATGATCGGACGGCGCATCGGGCTGCTGCGCGAAGCGACCGCGGCGGCGCCGTCCTATCTGCAGCGTGCCGGTACGCCATCGACGCCGGACGATCTCGACGGCCATCGCATGATCGGTTTCGTCTCTTCGGTGACCGGTGCGGTGATGCCGCTGGAATTCGGCGTCGACGGCGCGCTGCGCCAGAAGCTGCTGCCGCTCGCGCTGTCGGTGAGCGGTGCCGAGACCAGCCTGGCCGCTGCGCGCCTCGGCCTGGGTCTGGTACAGGTGCCACGCTATCACCTCGAAGCCGATTTCGCCGCCGGAACCCTGGTCGAAGTGCTGCCGGCGTTCCCGCCATCGCCGTCGCCGGTGTCGCTGCTGTATCCGCACAGCCGCCAGCTGTCGCCGCGCGTGCGCGTGTTCGTCGACTGGCTCGCACGCGAGTTTGCGGCGCGCCTCGGCGCAGACGGCGCGCCGCTCTGACGGTTCATGCGCGCGGCGGCGCCCCTGTAGCAGGGATCAGGTGAGCGTATCCATGCGCGCAGACAAGGGCATCGCCGCCAGCGTCGTCGCGCCGATGGCGCGCTTGCCGCGGTGCCACCACAGCGCGCGCAGTGGCAGCGCGAGGCAGACGATCGCCAGGAACGCGCCGTAGGCGAGCAGGGTCGCGACGATCTGCTTCCACAGCGCACCGGCGACACCGGCCGCCGCGTGAAAACCCCAGCGCATCGCGAACACGCTGAGCACGGCGGCGAGGATCAGCACCGCAAGATCGCCGAGCAGGCGTGCCGCGCCGCGCGGATGGCGCGGAAACAGGCAATACAGGACGCCGATGATGGCGAACACCGGCAGGAACAGGATGAAGGCGAGAGCGGTTTCGATGCTGGGATTCATGCAAGGTCCGAAGCGCGGCGGCGGGCGGTCAATCGACCACGAGGCCGTGCATCGCCTCGATGTCGGCCGCGGTCAGGCGCGAGGTCTGCGCGCCGAAGGTTTCGCGGATGTGGTTGACGACGGCGGCCAGTTCAGCCGAACTCAGCTGCTGCACGAACGGCGGCATCGAATGCGGCTGCGGGTTGGCCGCGCTGGTGACCGCCAGGCCGCCGTACAGCACCATGCGCACGGCATTGATCGGATCGGGCACGGTGAGCGCGACAGCGTCGCGCAGCGGCGGGTATTCGCCGTCCTTGCCTGCACCGTCCGCGCCGTGGCAGTCCGCGCAATGGCGCTTGTACACGGCGGCGCCGTCGATCGCGGAAGCATTGCGCGGCGGCGCCGCCTCCGGCGCGGTCAGCAGCGCCTTGCGTGCGACCTGCGGCGGCACGCTCTTGAGATAGCGCGCGATGGCGAGGGCGTCTTCGTCGCTGAGCGTGCGCAGGCTGGCGTAGACCACTTCGGCCATCGGGCCATAGGCCGCGCCGAACGGCGAATTGCCCGAGCGCAGGTAGCCGGCCAGTTGTCCGGCCGAATAGCGCTGCAGCTGATGGCTGTCGAGCGGCGGCGCGTACCAGCCGATGCCGGGAATGCGGCCGCCGGCGAGATAGCCTTGCGCCGGCAGCGAGCCGTCGGCGCCGCGCGCGCTGTGGCACATCGCGCAATGACCGAGTCCGTCGACGAGGTAGCGTCCGCGCTCGACCGGTGTCGACGGCATCGCCGCGGCGGGGCGGTAGTACAGCATGCGCCAGCCGATCAGCGCCGGACGCCAGCTCGCCGGGAATTCGAGCCGGTTCGCAGGCTGCGTCACAGCGCTCGGCGCGAGGCTGCGCAGGTAGGCGTACAGCGCATCGATATCCGCATCCGCCAGCAAGGCGAAATGCGCATAAGGAAACACCGGATAGAGCACGCCGTGGCGGCTGACGCCGTTGCGCAGCGTGTGCGCGAATTCGTCGGCGGACCAGTCGCCGATTCCGCTGCGCGCATCCGGCGTGAGGTTGGTGCTGTAGATCGTGCCGACATCGGTGCTGAACGCGCGCCCGCCGGTGAACGGCGTGCCGCCCCGTGTCGTATGACAGGCGGCGCAGTTGCCGATGCGCGCGAGGTATTCGCCGCGCGCGAGGGTGGCCGCGTCGCTGGCGACGCTGCGCTGCGAGGTCGGCAGGCGATACGGCGCGAAGCCGCCCTGGCGCAGGAACAGCACACTGCCGATCGCGATCAGCGCGAACGCGAACGGCAGCAGCACGAGCGCGATGAGATGGCGGCGCTTCATCGGGCCGTCTCCACATGCGGCAGCGAACCGCAGGCCTTCGGCGGCACGAAACTGCCGGCCACCGCAGGACGCTGGCCTTCCGCATTCGATTGCTGCGACAGCCAGACCGCGATGGCGCGGATGTCTTCGGCGGCGATGTGGCTGGCGACATCGTGCATGCAGTCGGGCGGCGCGCCGCGGCGGATGCCGTCGCGCCAGTTGCCGAATTGCGCGACGACGTATTCCGCCGGCAGTCCGACCAGGGCCGGCACGCCGGGTTCGAGGCCGCTCAGTGCGCTGCCGTGGCATTCGCTGCAGGCCGGCACGCCGCGGGCCGGATCGCCGTGCCGCACCAGGTTCTCGGCGGTGGCGCGGCGTTCGGCGGTGAGGTCGGCCGCGCCGGTGTCGGCGGCGCGCGTGCGCGGCGGCAAGGCGGCGTAGTAACCGGCGATGTCCTGCAGGTAGGCATCGTCGGCGAACTGCACCAGCCAGGTCATCTGCGTGTTGATGCGGCGGCCTTCGCGAAATCCCTTCAGCTGCTCGAACAGGTAGCCGGCCGGCTTGCCGGCCAGGTGCGGGTAATACTCCGCGCCCTGCACGCCTTCACCGTGTTCGCCATGGCAGGCGGCGCAGGCGGCGAGGTGCTCGCCGAGGTCGCCCGTGGCGAATGCCGGAGCGGCACTCAACGCGAGTGCTGTGGCGAGCCAGCGGCAGAATCGATGCGACATGGCAGCGGCCTGGAAGGGAGCGGACGCGACGGCGCTACTGCCCGATGCCGTGCGGCTGGATCCAGCCCATCCAGATGCTGAAGATCACGGCGAGGATGAGGCCGACCGAGAGGCCGATGCGCCAGGTCAGCGCGTTGATGGTGCGGCCGGTCGAGCCGTTGTCGACCATCATGTAGTACAGCCCGGCGCCGAGGTTGTAGAGGATCGCGGCCATCGCGGCGACGATCAGGATCTTGCCGGCCATGGAAGGCTCCTTGCATTGGCGTGACGCGATGTCACTGCGGCCATCGTACGAGCGAAATGGCCGCAGTGGACCGATCAGTCGCTCGCGGAAAAACCAGATCAGTGCGGTTCGGCTGCTGCGTAATGTCGCAGGCATGCAGCCTGCGTGCGGAGGCGCGCGCGCGCAAAACGCGGCCCATCGCGAGCTTCAGCCCGGCGCCGCCTTCAGCAGCCGCCCCAGCGTCGCCAGCGCATCCTCCATGCGTGCGTCCCACGGATGTCCGTAGTTGAGGCGCAGGCAGTTCCGGAAATCGCCGCGCGATGAAAAGATCGGTCCCGGCGCGACGCTGACGCCGAGTGCGAGCGCCTTGGCGTGCACAGCGAGCGCATCCACGTGGGCGGGCATTTCGAGCCATAGAAAATAGCCTCCCTCCGGCCGTGTCGCGCGCGTCTGCGGCGGGAAGTGCCGCGCCATCGCGCCGACCAGCGCATCCTGCTGCACCGATAGGGCATGGCGCAGCTGGCGCAGGTGGCGGTCGTAGCTGCCTCGTTCGAGGTAGGCGGCGAGCGTCGCTTCGGCCGGCACCGAGGCGGTCAAGGTGGTGCTGAGTTTCAGGCGCGCGACCTTCTGCACGAAGCGGCCGGGCGCGGCCCAGCCGATGCGATAGCCCGGCGCGAGGCATTTGGAAAACGACGAACAGTGCATCACCAGGCCCTGTTCGTCGTAGGCCTTGGCCGGCGCCGGCCGGTGTGCGCCGAAATACAGTTCGCCGTAGACATCGTCCTCGATCAGCGGCGTCTGGTGGCGCGCCAGCAATGCGACCAGGTCGCGCTTTTTCTGGTCCGGCATCAGGCTGCCGAGCGGGTTCTGGAAATTCGTCATCAGCCAGCAGGCGCGCGGACGATCGCGTTCGAGCACGTCGGCGAGCGCGCCGAGCTCGATGCCTTCGCGCGGATGCGTCGGCACTTCGATCGCCTTCAGGCCGAGCCGTTCGAGCGCCTGCAGCGCGGCATAGAACGTCGGCGATTCGATGACGACCGAGTCGCCAGGACGCGCGACCGCGGCCAGGCACAGGTTCAACGCTTCCATCGCACCGTTGGTGATGACGATGTCGTCGGCGGCCCCGTGCAGGCCGTCGATCAGGTAGCGCAGCGCGATCTGGCGGCGCAGGTGCGCATTGCCGCGGTCGAGGTAGTCGACGCTGACGCGCGGATCGAGCTTCTGCACCGTCGATGCCATCGTTTTCGCCAGGCGCTGCAACGGGAACAGCTGCGGGCTCGGAAACGCCGAGCCGAACGGCACGACGTCGCGCTTCATCGTCGCCTGCAGGATCGCGAAGACGCGCTCGCCGACATCGACGGCGATCGACGCGGTGTCTGGCTGCGAGGCCGCATCGAGCGCGTGCGGCTGCGTCGACGGGTCGGGCGCCACGTAATAGCCCGAACGATCGCGCACGCGCACGAGGCCGCGCGCCTCCAGTTTGTAATAGGCCTGGAATACGGTCGACGGATTGATCTTGCGGCTCGCCGCGGCCTGCCGCACGGACGGCAGGCGATCGCCCGCGCGCAGCGTGCCGGCGTGGATCGACGCGGCGATTTCATCGGCCAGTGCTTCGTAGCGTTTCAAGGGGGTTCGCTTCCACGCGCGGCGGCCGCGCCGTCTGCCGGGAGGAGAGTTTGCGGCAACGCTGCCGATTGCGCGACGGCTCCCGCGCGGCCGGCGGCGTTTCGCGCAGCCTGCGCGTGCGCACGGCTACGCCTGCGATCGCACGAGACGAAGGTCGCACGGGACCGCGAGCGCGAAAGTTGGCATGATGCGCCGCCGGCGCACCGCCGTGCGACGACCGAATGGGTTCGGGGGGCCTGCACCATGCAGCCAGGGGTGAGTCTGGGTCTCACGCCGAAAGGCGTCGAGGAGCTGCGCCATCGCACGTACAAGCTCGACGTGCGCGCGCGCAACATCCTGTTCCTGATCGAGACCGGACAGACCACGCTCGCGGCGATCGCGCAGAAGAGCCCGCTGCGCCGCGAGGAAATCGACCAGCGTGCCGACGTCCTGCTCGCCGACGGTTTCATCGCGATCCACTCGGCGGCGCAGCAGGCGACCGCCGCGCGCGCGGCGCCCGCATCGGCCGGCGTCGTCGCGCAGCTGAAGTCCGGCATCTCGCTGCCGGAGGCGCGTTTCGCCTTGTCCGATTTCTGCCTGGACTGCTTCGGCGTGGCCGGCCAGACCACCACCCGCCTGCTCGACCACTGCACCGACGAAGAGACGCTGCGCAGGATCCTCGCGGCGATCGTCGCCGCCGTGGAGAAATCCCATCGCGGCCAGCTGCCTGCGCTGGCGGCGGTGATCGAGGGGATCAACGCGACGAAGGCGTGACGACGCCGCGCCCGACCCAGCGTCGCCGGCGAACCTGCGCTACATCTTGAAGCGGCCCATCGCCTGGCCGAGCATGGCGACGGTCTTGGTCATCTGCCCGAGCATGCGGATCAGATCGCGCATCGTCGACTCGTCGCGCTTCTGCATGAATCCGGTGGCGGTCACCTCGAAACGCTTGGCCTGTTCGCCGAGTTCGACCGAGTTGCCCTGGATCGCGTTGACGATGTTCTTCAGCTTCAGCTGCATGATCTTGAGCGAGGCCATCAGGCTGTTCTGGTCGCCCGGCGCGACCGCGATATCGACGCCGAGGTCGCCGCTGGCGATCTTGCGCATGTAGTCCGCGGCAACCTGCGGCTCGCCGCCGAGCAGCTGCAGCACCTTGCGGTCGAGCAGGAAGAACAGCGCCGCCGCGATCAGCGCGGCCAGCAGCAGGCCGCCGGCGATGACGCCGTAGCCGATGCGCGCGCCGAGCGAATCGAGCTCGGCGACCGGATAGGCGGCGACGATGGTGAAACCCCATTCGGGCAGCGGCGTGCGCGTGACGGCCCATTCGGTCCCCGGGTTCTCGACGATCGCGGCGACCTGCCGGGCATTGGTCCAGGAAGGCAGGTAGCGGATCGTCTTGTCGTCGGCGATGGCGACGAAGCCGCTGGTCAGCAGGCGCGACTGTTCGAGCGCGTTGCTGAGTACCGGCAGCTCGGCCTTGAAGCCGACATAGGTGAGGCCGATCGGATGGTGCTCCTCGTCGTACAGCGGCTCGTAGCCGGTGAAATAGGGCAGGCCGAGAATCTTCACCACGCCATAGAACGGCTCCAGCTTGCTGACTGCAGCGTAGGCGCGCGTGCCCGGATCGAGCTGCGTGCCGATCGCGCGGCTGCCGTCGTCTTTCTTGACGTTGGTGGCGATGCGCGTGTAGGTGCCGCCGTCCTGGGTGAACAGCGTGGCGGTGCCGCCGTTGAGCTGCGCGGCGGCGTCGACCAGGGTGTAGTCGCGCGCCTGTCCCTTGCCGCCGATCAGGATGTCGTGGACGCTGGCATCGCCGAACGCCACTTCGCCGCCGCGCGCGACCGCGCCATGGCGCTGGATCTGGTCGTCGAACACCGCCATCGCCGCACGCGAACGATCGCCCATCACCGCGGCGGCGGTGACGAACACGTCCTGGATCGCGGCGACCTTGCCGCCGATCTCGCGCCGGATCGTTTCTTCTTCGTGCGCCTTGGCGAGCATCGAGAAACCGATGGCGCCGGCGAGCATCAATCCGACCGCGATCGCGGTGACCGGAAGCACCACCTGGAATCGAAGACCCTTGAACATCGACTTGTCCCCTGTTGCGTTGATTCACCCGGATTCGATCGCGCGTGGCAGCGCCGGCGGCGCCCGGCGCAGTCCGCGTCGCGCAGCCGGCCGCGCCGCGCCGCGCGAGCGCGCGCCTCGGGGCGCGCAATGTACTCGCGGGTCGATACAGCACGATGTCGGCACTGCGACACCGCCGCGGCGTGGCATGAAGCGCACGCCGGAGCCGGTGGCCGGCGGAAGCATTGTTGCATTTTCCACAATTAGCAAATGTAAGGACGCGCCCCGCGGAGGCGGCCGGCGACCCGTCCGTGCTCGACCGGCTTGCCGGCTACGCCGCGGTCATTCGCAAGCGAAGCGGTCGATGCCGGCGCTGGATTCGACCTCGCCGATCAAGGGAGTATGGTGACCGGCGCAGGGACTGGCCGGGTCGCCCATCGTTTCCCGCGGCGCGTCGGCGGCGCGGCGTCATCGGATGACATCGACGAAAACTGCAGGAAGAACCGCGGGCTTTCCTGGCGCCACATCCATTCATTGACGGAGGTCGTATGGTCACGCTTGAAGATGCACGTCGCGTCATCGCCGCAGCCGAGGCGAAGGCCAGGGAAATCGGACAGCCCATGAATATCGCGGTCGCCGACGAGGGCGCCAATCAAGTCGCGCACGTGCGCATGGATGGCGCCTGGCTCGGCAGTATCGATATCTCCATCAACAAGGCGTTCACCTCGCGCGCGTTCGATATCTCGACCAAGGAACTCGCCCATCCGAGCCAGCCGGGCCAGCAGTTCTTCGGCATCCAGCTGGCGGACCACGGCCGCGTAATGATCTTCGCCGGCGGCATTCCGCTGAAGCGGAACGGCAAGGTCGTCGGAGCGATCGGCGTCAGCGGCGGCTCCGGCGACCAGGATCAGGCCGTCGCCGAGGCAGGAGCCGCTGCGTTCTGAGCGCACGCGGCTGCGCACGCCCATCGGCGAGGATGCAGGCGCAAGGCCACTGATCGCCGCACGCAATGACCGCTTCGGCGCCTGGCCGAAGCGGGCGCGGTGGTGTGCATGGTCCGTTGTGCGCCACCTTCGCGCCGCTGGCTTTGCACCGGCGCAACCGACCTTCGGCCTGCCCCGTCACACTGGCGCGCTGCGAAAGCCGATGCGCGCGTGGCTGTTGTCGCAGAAGGGTTTGGTGTTGCTGGCGCCGCAGCGGCACAGGCGTGCCGATTGCACGCGCGCGACGACGCGTCCGGTGCCGCTGGTGATCTCCAGGTTGCCGCGCACCTGCAAGGGGCCGTCGGTCTGCGGATCGATGGTGAGCACGCCGTCGCGCGCATCGAGCATGTCGGTCTTGCCGGAGACGGGCTCGCCGCTCGCGGCGAAGCCGATCGCATGATGGGAGCCGTCGCAGAACGGTTTGTTCTTCGATGCGCCGCAGCGGCACAGCGTTGCGCGGTAGCCGCCGGCGCGGCCGTCGAGAACGATCTGCGCGCGCACCGCATAAGGACCTGCTTCGCGCAGACCGAGCAGGTTCACCGGCGGCGCGGTTTCGTCCGCGCGCCCGTCCTTGCGCCGATAACGGATCGCACCGGACGGGCACTCGCGCGCAATCGCGGCGAGGTCTTCCACCTCCATCGCATCCGGATGAATCCACGGGCCTTGCACGTTGGCGAGGAACACGCGCGGCGCTCCGGTGACGCAGAAGCGCGAATGGATGCACAGCCTGCCTTCGTAGATCAGGGTCAGGCGTTCGCCTTCGATGAAGTCGACACCGTCCGCGGTGGTGGAGGCGGGCGCGGGGTTCGCCGCTTCGACCGGGACCGCAGCCGCGCCGCTGGCTGCCGCTGCCAGGATGCGCGGGAAGTCGCGCGCGGCGCGCGCCGCCAGATCGCTCAGGATGCGCGCTGCCGCTGCCGTGCGCGCATCGCCGTTCGCGGACAACGCCTGCGCCGCCTCGGCGAGTTCGGCAAACCGTTCGACGAAGAAGCGATGCGCGCTTGCGCCGCGCGGAATCGGTGCCGGGTTGCGCAAGGCGGTGAACGACACGCCGGCGTGGCAATCGGGATTGGACGGACCGGCAGGCAGGCGCGCCGCACGCTCGCCGAGCGGGGTGAGCGCACGCATCAGCGCGACGGCCAGGTCCACCGCCAGCGATTTCTCGGGCGACGGGCCGCTGATCGAATACACATGCGCGAGCAGCCGCATCATCAATCCATACGCGGCGTTGGCGAGGTCCACCGTGCGCACGGCATCCGGGTCTTCGATCCACACCCGCCCCTGCGGCTTCGGCGGCTGCCGCAGCACCGGGTTGTGCGCGGCGGGAAACGCCGGTGCGAAGCGCGGGTTCGCCTCGAGCAGGCGCGTGTATTCGTCGCGGATGCCGCAGAACAGGGCGAAGTGCGAATGGCTCGAGTCGAGGCTGGCGCCTTCGCCCTGCGCGACGATCGCGTCGAAGGCGGCTAGCGCGGTCTTCAGGCAGATCACGCGGCGCGCGCCGGGCAGGTCGATCTCGGCCGGCGAAAGCTGCAGGCCGGGGTCGCCGCAGAACGCCGCGCAATCGCCGTGATGCAGCGCGAAGCGGCGCAGGCCGTCGGCCAGTTGCGCGTAGAACGTGCCGACGGCGTCGTAGTCGAACGAGGTGGGCGTGAGTCGTGCGCGCGCCGTGCCGCGCATGAAGTTCGATTCCGCGGCGAAGCCTTCGCCCTCCGGTTCGGCAGAACCCGCCGGCCGTTCGAGGAAGACGAAATGCTGCAGCGTCGCCGGGTTGAACGGTGCCAGCTTGACCACGATGCCGGCCGGCAGCTGGCCGATGTCGAGCGGGAAATTGCCGCGTCCCAGGCGTGGCATGCCGCCGAGCGCGCAGGTGATGTTCCACACCGCGACGAGGTGGTCCATCTCGCCGACCGCGATGTCGATGATCGTGCGCCGCCAGCGCGTGGTGGCGGCCGCCTCGTCCGCGGACAGGCCCTCCTGTTCGGCCGTCTTCAGGCTGAAGGCGGCATACAGGTAGGTGCACATCAGCGTGTGTTCGAGTTCCGCCGCCTCGTACAGCATGTGCAGCAGTTGCTCGCGGCTCGGAACCGCGCTGGCCATCGTGCTCGCTTCGGCATTCATCGTCGTCGGTCCCGGGGCAGGGCGCGCCGCTGCAATCGGCGGGGCATGCGTCGATTCTAGGCCGACATGCCGCATTGTGGAGGAGTGAATTCCGTGCGGCCGCTGGCCGCGCTCAGCTTTCCTCCACGCGCAGCACGCACAGCCCGGCCGCGATCAGGCTGAGGCCACCGATCAGCAGGGCGTCGATCGGCTGGTTGGCGAAGAACGTCTTCAGCAGGAAGCCGAGCACGCTCGCGGCGAGCAGCTGCGGGATCACGATGAACAGATTGAAGATGCCCATATAGACGCCCATTTTCTTCGCCGGCACGCTGTCGGACAGCAGGGCGTAGGGCAGCGAGAGGATCGACGCCCAGGCGAAGCCGACGCCGGCCATCGACAGCAGCAGCCAGCGCGGATCGCGGATGACCAGGAACGACATCAGGCCGAGGCCGCCCAGCGTCAGGTTGACCAGGTGGCTGATGCGCATGCCGAGGCGCTGCGTCATCCAGGGGATCAGCATGGCCGCGACGATCGCGAAACCGTTGTAGGCGGCGAACAGCACGCCGACCCAGTTGGCACCGTCGTTGTACGCCTGCGACTGCGTATCCGATGTCGCAAAATGAACTTGTGTCACCGCGGCCGTGGTGTAGATCCACATCGCGAACAGCGCGAACCAGGAGAAATACTGCACCACCGCGAGCCGGCGCATCGTCGTCGGAATCGCGATCAGGTCGCTGACGATGTCGACGAACGCATTGCGCGAGCGGCTGACGCCGACGGCCCATTGCACGCCGCCATAGGCGAGCATGCCGGCGGCGATCAGGTAGAGCTGGCGATCGACGTGCGCCAGGTACACCGCGAGCAGCGTCGCCGATCCTGCCGCGAGCCAGGCGCAGCCGGCCGCGCGCACGCGCGCCGGCACGATCGGCGTGGCAGGCACCGGCGTGGCATCGTCGAACGCGGCGAGTGCGTCGGGCGGATATTCGCGCGTCGACAGCACGGTCCAGCCGATCGCGCAGAACAGCGCCGCGGCGCCCGCGTAGAACGCGAACTTGACCGTGTCGGGTATCGCGCCGGCAGCGGCCACGTTGCTGACTCCGCACTGCGCGAGCAGCCACGGCAGCAGGCTCGCGATCACCGAGCCGGCGGCGATGAACAGCGTCTGCATCGCATAGCCGGCAGGGCGCTGCGCATTCGGCAACTGGTCGCCGACGAAGGAGCGGAACGGCCCCATCGAGATATTGATCGACGCATCAAGCGCCCACAGCAAGCTCGCGGCGATCCACAGCGTCGGCGAATTCGGCATGGCGGCGAGGGCGAGGGTGGCGAGCACGGCGCCGCCGAGGAAGTAGGGCCGGCGACGGCCGAGTGCGCCCCAGGTGCGATCGGAGAAGTAGCCGACGACCGGCTGAACGAGCAGGCCGGTCAGCGGCGCCGCGATCCACAGCACCGGAATGTCGTCGACGCCGGCGCCGAGCGTCTGGAAGATGCGGCTCACGTTCGAGTTCTGCAGCGCGAAGCCGAACTGGATGCCCATGAAGCCGAAGCACATGTTCCAGATCTGCCAGAAGCCGAGGCGCGGGCGCATCGTCATGGCGCGGCCGCCGTCGCAGCGGCCGCTCGCATCGGCTGGCGCGGACAGGCCTGCACGCCGGTCAGCGCGAGATCGACCGCGGTTTGGAAGGCGCCGGTCCGCTCGACTGGCGCACCTGCAGTTCGTAGGGCACGCGCACGAGTTGGCCGGCGCCGGCATCGCGGATCGAGGCGAGCAGCTGTTCGGCGGCGATGCGGCCCATGTCGCGGCAAGGCTGGCGCACCGTGGTCAGGCTCGGCCAGACATGGCGCGACGTCGGCGTGTCGTCGAAGCCGAACACGGACAGGTCGCGCGGAATGCTCATGCCGCGATCGAGCGCTTCGTGCATGACGCCACAGGCACTATCGTCGTTCGCCGCGAAAATCGCCGTCGGCGGCCGTTTGAGCGCGAAGAGCTGGCGCGCGCCGGCAATACCGGCTTCGAAGGAGAAGCCGCCGTTGACGACCAGGGCTTCGTCGTACTCGATGCCGGCACGGCGCAAGCCATCGCGGTAGCCCGCGAGTCGCCACGCGCTGCCGCCGTGCGGCATCGGCCCGGCGATGTGCGCGATACGCTGGTGACCGAGCGCGACCGCGTGCGCGATCATCTCGGCGGCGGCCTTGCGCTCATCCAGAATGGTGCCGATGCGTTCGTGTCCGATTTTCGCCTTGGCTGAAATCGTCGCGTAGCGCACGCCGAGTTCGTCGAGCCGCTGCAGCAGGCGCACGTCGTCGGCGAAGGGCGGTACCAGGATCAGGCCGTCCGGCCGGTATTGCGCGATGGATTCTTCCACGGCGCGGATATGGTCGGCGCTGCTGTATTCGAGCGGCCGCAGCATCGCGCTGTAGTGCGAGTTCTCGCACGCGGCCAGCATGCCGACGATGATTTCCATGATGTAGCTCGATGCCGCCGCCGGATCGTCGTAGACCAGCGAAATCAGGTACGAGCGATTGCCGGCCAGACTGCGTGCCGATGGGTTGGGGCGGTAGTTCAGCGCCTTCGCCGCGGCTTCCACGCGCGCCCGCGTCTTCTCGCGCACGTTGGGTTCGTTGTTGAACACGCGCGACACGGTTTTCATGGAGACGCCGGCGGCGACGGCGACGTCTTCGATTCTGGCTGGCATCGACACTCTCTCCAGAGAATGCGCGCGCCGCGACGGCCGGAAAATCCGTCGTGGCGAACGATTTTGATAGCGCTGTCATGCTAACCCACTTCGTGCGAACGGGCAGCGCGCACCGCAGCAGGAGTGCGCGGTTGCGGAGCTGGAAATTCGATGCGGGAGCGTTGCGGAAGGAAGGCTCGCGGCGAGCCGGATCGGCGCTGATTCGCGGCGACGCAGCGGGTCAGCCGTTGAAGCCATCATACGACAGACGATGAATGGCCGTCCATCGTCCGCGTCATCGCGCGGCCTGCGCCTGCTAACGTTTGCAGCCCGATTTCGCGCGCTCGAAACGCGCATCACCCCACCCGATGGAGGTTCGTTTGAACTCACGCGAACAACGCGCGCAGCCTGCTGCGCCGGTCGCTGCCGCGATCGATGGAACCTGGCAGGGTACGGTCGGGTTCGACGTGCCGGTGCCGATCGTGCTGCACATCGGGCATACGGGCGGCGAGCTTTCGATCGTGGCGGATTTTCCGCTGCTGCGAAGTGCCGGCATTCCCGTGCGTGAAGCCTCGTTCGCCGATGCAACGCTGCGCTTCGTCACACGCTCGCTCGGCGACTATGCCGGCGGCCTGTCGGTCGATGGAGAGCGTATCGACGGGGTCTTCACGAAGGAGGACAAACGCTATCCGCTGCTGCTGCGTCGCGGCGGACTCGAGCGACTCGTGCCGAATCGTCCGCAGACGCCGCAGCCTCCATTCGGTTATGCGGTCGAGCCGGTCCACGTCGACAACGCCGCCGCCGGCTGCCGGCTGGCGGGAACGCTGACGCTTCCAGGCACGGGCGCGCCGCGCGCGGTCGTCCTGCTGATCACCGGCAGTGGCGCGATGGACCGCGACGAAACCGTTTTCGGCCACAAGCCTTTTTGGGTGCTGGCCGATCACCTCAGCCGTCGCGGCTATGCGGTGCTGCGACTGGACGATCGCGGCGTCGGCGAATCGAGCGGCGATCGGTCCGCGATCCTGCCGCAGGACGAGGTCGACGACATGGCGGCCGCGCTCGACTTCCTGCACACGCGCGATGATCTGCACGGATTGCCGATCGGGCTGGTCGCGCACAGCATGGGCGGCGTGATCGGCATGACGCTGGCGGCGAGCCGCGCGGATGTCGCCTTCCTCGTCACCATGGGCAGCCCGGGCGCTGCGCTCGGCGTCGCTTTCGCCGAGCGCGAGGTCGACGCGATGCGCGCGGCGGGCGCCGACACCGATGCGATTGCGCGCCATGGCGAATTCACGCAGGCGCTGTATCGCGAGCTGGCGCAGCGGACCGTCGACGCGCCGATCGATGCGGCGCAGATCGCCGCTCTTGCCGCGCAATCCGGCGCAGGCCGGCAGGGACCGACGCACAGCGAGGAATGGATCGCGCGATTCAACCAGCCCTGGTTCCGCGGCGCGTGCCGGCTGGACCCCGCCGATATTCTCGGGCGAGTCGCCGTGCCGCTGCTCGCGATCAACGGCAGCCTCGACGTGCAGGCGCTGGCGAAGCCGAACCTCGCTGCCATCGGCGACGCACTCGCCGCGGCGGGGCGCACCGACTTCCAGACGATCGAATTGCCCGGCCTCAATCACCTGTTCCAGACCTGCAAGACCGGCGCGGTCTACGAATATCCGGCGATCGAGGAAACCTTCGCGCCGCTGGCGCTGGAGACGATCCGCATCTGGCTGGACGCGCGCTTCCCGTCGCGCTGAGCGACCGTCAGCGCCCGGCCTGCGCGGCGGCCGGGCGCGCGAATCCTCGCGTGCAGATCTCCTCGACGAGGGCGCGATGGTCGGGCAGATCGTGCACCGCGTGGGCGCCGACCGTGCGCAGCATGTCGAACTCGCGCCGCGCTTCATCGAAGCGCGGATACAGCGTGCGCATCGGCGCCAGGTTCGTTTCGAACTCCATGCCGTAGAGGATGTACTGCCAGCTCGCCGGCAGGAACATCTCTACGTCGGTGAGGAAATCGAGACGATGCGGCACCCGCGAGCGCCACATCGCCAGCCGGTCCTTGAGCGTATCGGGCACGCTGGCCGGGTCGACGTTGTCGATCCAGAACGATGAATCGCGGCGCCGGCTCAACGCGTAGTGCATCTTGATGAAGTCGAAGATGCGCTCGTAGCGCGTGGTCATCATCGCGTTGAAGTGTTTCGCCACGCGCGT